>CAJODT010000024.1 GCA_905233365.1 uncultured Succiniclasticum sp. | reverse complement strand
CAAAAACCGGCCTGTCCTGTGCTTTCGCCCAGACGGTCGGCATCCACAGTCATGCTCCATGTGGTGAATCCACTTCCGTCAGTCACATGACCTTTCTGATAGTATTATATCCTTTACAATCGGAACTTGTCAACGAACCTGCAACATTTTCAGCAGGCGCCGTTTATCTGTGATAAAATAATAAACAAAGATAGTATAAAACGAACCGAAACGAAAGGAAGTTACCTGCTATGTTATGTTACGTTTGTCCCCACCGTTGCGGTGTTGACCGCCCCAACAGCATCACCGATACCGACGGCATGTTCGGCTGCTGCGGCACAGGGATTTTACCCGTAGTCTCCCGCGCCGGTGTGCACATGTGGGAGGAGCCTTGCCTCAGCGGCACACGGGGTGCCGGGACCGTGTTCTTCACCGGTTGCAACCTGCACTGCTGCTACTGCCAGAATTACGAGATCAGCTGCCTGAATAATGGGAAGGAAATCTCCGTGGCAAGGTTAAAAGAGATTTATCATGAGCTGATTGCCAAAGGCGTACACAATATCGACCTGGTCACCCCGACCCATTTTGCCTATTCTATTTTGCAGAGTTTGGACGAAAAGCTGCCGGTTCCCGTAGTGTACAACACCAGCGGCTTCGAAGCCACGGATACCCTGCTGAAATTTGAAGGCAAGGTGCAGATTTGGCTGCCGGATCTGAAATACAGCGACGACATGCTGGCGCTAAAATACAGCAACGCCTATGATTACTGGAACATCACCCGCAAAGCGATCCTGGAAATGTTCCGGCAGGCGGGTCCCTATCAATTGGACGACGACGGCATCATGCAGCGCGGTGTAATCATCCGCCATCTGGTGTTACCCGGTTTTCTGGAAAATACAAAACGCGTCATTGATTGGGTCGCCCAGACCTTTAAACCCGGTGATGTGATGTTCAGCCTCATGCATCAGTATGTGCCCTGTGGCCGCGCTGGGGAATATCCGGAACTGAACCGCAAGGTGACTCCCGAAGAATACAAGGAAGCGGAAGATTACCTGTTCGCCAGCGACATCGAGGACGGTTTCGTGCAGGAAGAAGACGCCGCCAGCGGTGAGTTCATCCCCTGCTTTGACGGGACGGGGGTGTGAACAGAAATATCAAAACCTGACTTCTATCTGACTTCTATACTATTATGAACGGAAGTCAGGTTCTTATTTAAAGCGTACACCAAACATGGATCCGGGTGTAAAAACACCCGGATTTTTTTCGTCAGCCAGCGCAGTTACTGAGTTTGAGCCCTACGCACTTATTAATATATGATTGATAAGCGGGTCATAACGTCTTGCGTGATAATTCCAACTGAAGAGTAGATAGAAATTCACTCCAGCAATAACGTCCTGCCGTTTTTCAGCACAACGCCTTTGGACAGGGCGCCGTCATATTCGGTGTTACCGATGTACCCGTATTTCAGCATTTCCTTCAATACCAGGCGCACCCGTTTGGCGCAGCCGGTTGGATTTTCATAAGGGTTCAGGGCGCTGGGGGCGTAGGGCATAGCTGCCAGCATGGCGCTTTCGGGGAGCGTCAGTTTAGCAGGCTCTTTGCCGAAGTATTTCTTCGCGGCGTCCCGGATCCCGTAAGCACCTGCGCCAAAGTACGTGGTGTTAAAATAGATTTCCAGAATTTCATCTTTGGAATACTTCTGTTCTACCCGCGTCGCCAGTATGGCTTCTTCCGCTTTGCGGGTGAAGGTCTGTTCGCTGCTGAGGAATACGTTTTTCACCATCTGCTGGGTGAGGGTGCTGCCGCCCTGCTGCACTTCGCCCGCTTTCAGATTGGCGAAAGCGGCCCGGGCAATGCCGGTGATATCCAGTGCCCCGTGTTTATAAAAATCATGGTCTTCGATAGCAAGCAGGGCTTTCCGGGTATGGTCCGGTATCTTCTGCAGGGTCACCCAGTCCGGATCGGAGCGGAGAGACGTTACCGTTTCCTCCACATGCCACACGGTGGAGACCTTTACCAGCGCGGTATCGCCGCCCTGTTTCACCTGTTTCCCCAACTTGTCGGCGCCTTTGACGGCAGAATCCGCCAGCTTGCCGGCATTATCCGGCAACTTGGCGTCGCCCAGTACCTTACCTGCGGTTTTGGCCGCTTCGCCGGCTTTCTCGCTTACGGCTTTTGCCTGTTCCCCAGTCAGATCGATGATATTTTCTATTTTAGGATTCTTTTTAAAGTTGTCCGCCGCCTGAGTTAATGGTTTGGGAACATCAGGCTGCGCGCCCAGCATGCTCCAGCCGATAATGAGCAGGACAAAGAGCACGGTCAGCCCCAGTATCTGCGGAATCCGGCTTTTCTTCGGTTTCTTCTTTCTGCGCATATTAACTCCGTGAAAATGTGCTATTACTGATCAGGGAAAGACATGGGCAATCGTTGACGTGTTTGCGACGTCTTTTCCTGGCATTAATATTTATAAACAGAGGAATTACAATTTGTTTTAATCTGCTAACATCATTGTATCAAGCCGGAACGCTTTTGGCAAAGCAACTTTGTGAAATTTTTACTATTAAAATGTGAAAGAATATGGTACAATACTAAATTATAGCAGTAAAGTCTTGTGTAAGTTGTTCCTTTATTCCATTCAGACGAGAGGGGTTATCATGAGATTAAAACATAAGGACTTGTTGTGCATCCACGATTTATCCACAGAGGAAGTGCTGCTGATCCTGGATGTGGCGAAAAAGCTGAAGAAGATGCAGAAGGCGGGGGTACCCCATGAATTCTGCAAGGGTAAGACCCTGGCCATGATGTTTTCCAAAGCTTCCACCCGCACCCGTGTTTCATTTGAAACTGGTTTCTACCAGCTGGGGGGCCATGCCATCTATCTGAACGACAGGGATTCTCAGATCGGCCGCGGTGAACCGATCCGCGACACGGCAAGGGTTCTGTCCCGGATGGTAGACGGCATTATGATCCGTACCTTTTCCAACGATTCTGTCATTGAGCTTGCACAGTATGCGTCCATTCCGGTCATCAATGGGCTGACGGACCTGCTCCATCCCTGCCAGGCGCTGACAGACCTGCTGACCATTGAAGAACAGCTGGGTTCGTTAAAGGGCCGCAAGCTGGTGTACGTGGGGGATGGCAACAACATGGCCCATTCTCTGATGTATGCCTGCGCCAAAGTCGGTATGGATATGGTATGCGCCAGCCCGAAAGGGTATCAGCCGGACCCCGTGGTGGTGAAGCAGGCCCAGGAAGATGCGTCGCTGACGGGTAGCAGGATTTCGGTGGAAGAGGATATCTTCCAAGCGGTAAAGGGCGCCGATGTATTATATACAGATGTCTGGACCAGCATGGGGCAGGAAGCAGAGCGGGAGATCCGCCTGAAAGCATTGCATGATTACCAGATCAACAGCGAACTGCTGAAGGCTGCCAACGCCGGAGCTATCGTGCTGCACTGCCTGCCGGCCCACCGGGGCGAGGAGATTACCGAGGAAGTGCTGGAAGGGCCTCAGTCCTTTGTGTGGGATCAGGCGGAAAACCGTCTGCATACCCAGAAAGCCATTATGGTACTGCTGATGAGCGACGCAGTGCTGTGATGCATATGGCCGGAATGCAGGCCGGAGTGGATTTCTCCTGCTCCGGAACCGTGCGTTGTATACAGTGTACTGCATAAAATATTTTATATTTATTCAAAAAATATGAAAAAAATTGCATAAAAGCACTTGCATTATTTAAATTACGTGCTACAATAAGCATGTTAATACTTTTACCCTGCTAACCAAGCAAAAAGGTACAGGAATATCAAAATACGACAAGGGAGGCCCATTGAAATGGCAAAAGTAAAAAAGGAAAATATTAAAAAAGTTGTATTAGCATATAGCGGCGGTCTGGATACCTCCGTTATCATCCCCTGGTTAAAAGAGAACTACAATAACTGCGAGATCATCGCCGTCTGCGCGGACCTGGGGCAGGGCGACGAGCTGGCCCCGGTTCATGACAAGGCGATCAAATCCGGCGCCAGCAAATGCTACATCCTGGATCTGAAAGAAGACTTTATCGCCAACTATGTATGGCCCTGCGTAAAGGCTGGTGCCGTATATGAAAAGAAATACCTGCTGGGCACTTCCTTTGCCCGTCCGCTGATCGCCAAGCATCTGGTGGACATTGCCCACAAGGAGAACGCGGACGCCGTCGCCCACGGCGCAACCGGCAAGGGCAACGACCAGGTACGCTTTGAGCTGACAGTGAAATCCCTGGATCCGGATCTGGCTATCATCGCTCCCTGGCGCGAATGGGAACTGCGTTCCCGCGATCAGGAGATCGACTACGCGGCGGCCCATAACGTTCCCATTCCTGTATCCCATGAAGATGACTACTCCATGGATCGCAACATGTGGCATCTGTCCCATGAAGGCTCCGACCTGGAAGATCCCTGGAACGCGCCCAAGGCGAAGATGTTCCGGGTGACCTGCACGCCGGAAACTGCGCCGGATAAACCCGAAAAGCTGACGCTGAAATTCAGGAAGGGTGTTCCTGTGGCGGTCAACGGCAAAAGGATGAGCCCGGCTAAGATTGTAGAAACGCTGAACGAAATCGGCATCCGCAACGGTGTAGGCATCAGCGATATCGTGGAGAACCGCCTGGTCGGCATGAAGAGCCGCGGCGTATACGAGACCCCGGCCGGCGCTATCATCTACTATGCCCATAATGAACTGGAAAACCTCTGCCTGGACAGGGACACCTATCATTTCAAAGAAGGCCTGGCCATCAAATATGCGGAACTAGTCTATGACGGAAAATGGTTCTGCGCCTTGCGGGAAGCCCTGGCAGCTTTCGTGGACGAAACCCAGAAGACTGTTACCGGTACGGTCCGACTGAAACTGTATAAAGGCAACATCATCAGCGCCGGCGCCAAGTCCCCGTATTCCCTGTACAGCAAGGAATATGTGACCTTCGGCGAAGATGAAGTGTACGATCAGAGCGACGCAACCGGATTCATCAACCTGTTCGGACTGCCGTTAGCCGTACGGGCCATGATGAAGAAAGGTACCTTGAAATAATGGCCAAGTTGTGGGGCGGCCGCTTCAGTAAGAATACGAACGAATTAGTGGACGCATTCAATGCGTCCATTAATTATGATAAACGTTTGTATCGGGAGGATATCCGGGGCAGCATTGCTCACGCCAACATGCTGGTAAAGTGCGGCATCATTCCGGCGGCAGACGGAAAGAAGATCGTGGCGGGGCTGCAGGATATCCTGAATGATATTGAAGCCGGCAACTTTGCCTTCAGCGTAGCGCTGGAAGATATCCATATGAACGTGGAAGCGCGCCTGACGGAACTGATCGGGGATGCGGGGGCGAGGCTGCACACGGCCCGGAGCCGCAACGACCAGGTGGCGCTGGATATGCATATGTATATGAAGCGGCAGATTGCGGAGATCGGGTTGCTGCTGCTGGATTTTGAAAAAGAAATTCTGGCTTTGGCGAAGCAGCATGACAAGACGCTGATGCCCGGTTATACCCATTTGCAGCGGGCCCAGCCCATCACCTTCGCCCATCACCTGCTGGCCTATTTCAATATGTTGCAGCGTGACTTCCGCCGTCTTATGGGCGTGTGGGAGGATGCGGACATCATGCCCCTGGGGGCCGGCGCCATTGCGGGAACTACGTTCCCCATCGACCGGTTCTATGTGGCAGAGCAGCTGAATTTTGGTACGGTATATGCCAACAGCATGGATGCGGTCAGCGACCGGGACTATGTGCTGGATTTCCTGTCCTTTGCTTCCGTATTGATGATGCACATGAGCCGCCTGTCCGAAGAGCTGTGCCTGTGGAGCAGTACGGAATTCGGTTTTGTGGAACTGGACGACGCCTTTGCCACCGGTTCTTCCATGATGCCCCAGAAGAAAAATCCGGATATCTCCGAACTGGTACGGGGCAAGACCGGCCGCGTCTACGGCGAGCTGGTGGCCATGCTGACCACGTTAAAGGGTCTGCCGCTGACCTACAACAAGGATCTGCAGGAAGACAAGGAAGGCCTGTTTGACGCAATGGATACGGTGAAGTTCACCCTTCAGGTCTACAAAGACATGATAGCCACCATGACGGTGAAAACGGACCGGATGAAGCAGGCGGTTTCCCACGATTTCTCCAATGCCACCGATTTGGCGGATTATCTTGTGCGGAAAGGCCTGCCTTTCCGCAAGGCCCACGCGGTAGTGGGACAGTGCGTAGCCTATGCCATCAAGGAAAATAAGTTCCTGCCGGATATGACGCTGGACGAATATAAGCAGTTCAGCGAGCTGTTCGAGCCGGACCTGATGCAGGCTCTGGATCCGGAACACTGCGTCAACGCCAGGGTCTCCTACGGAGGACCCAGCTACGTGGAAAACGACAGGCAGCTGGAGAAGGGCGACGCCATATTGAAAGAACAAGAAGAAAAGCTAAAAGAGCTGCTGGAGAAAATCTGATTTGTTATCACTCTTTTGTCGGGAAATTTCCATAAATCGGATTATGGAGTTTTTTTGCAAAAGAGTGTTGTTTTTTATAGCGCAATCCACTATATTTTGTTATAATAAAATGTAAAAGATAATTGCTGTTCTGACTCTTGTTATTTGTATAGAAAGACAGGGTGAATTCATTGCTGGAACAATTGCAGACACTGGTCAGGACCATCGGTATCCTGGATGTGATCGATACCGGTCTGGTTGCATTTTTTCTGTACCGGATTTATGTTATGCTGAAAAACACCAGAGCTGCGGCGCTGGTTAAAGGACTGATGGTGCTGGCGACTCTTGTTATTGTCAGCAAGTGGCTGAACCTGCATGTTATCAACTGGATTCTGGAGAAAGCCATAACCATGATGATGGTTGCGCTGCCGGTGGTTTTCCAGCCGGAGCTGCGGCGCGCGCTGGAGCAGATCGGCCGTGGCCGCCTGTTCCGTAAGCGGGTGGAACTGGACGAAGCGGAACTGAATGACATGATCGAAGCGGTGGCCAATGCCGCCGTCATCATGGGGCAACGGAAGATTGGCGCCCTGATTGTGTTTGAACGGGCCGTGGGACTGGAAGAACGGATCGAAACAGGCGTTAAGATCGACGGGCTGGTAACAGACAGCCTTTTATTAAACATTTTTGAAAAAGATACGCCTTTGCATGACGGCGCGGTCATTATCCGGGGCAACCGTATCATTGCGGCTTCCTGCCTGCTTCCGCTGACGGATGCCAGAGGACTGAGCCAGGAACTGGGAACCCGGCACCGGGCCGCCATCGGAATTTCCGAGCAGTCGGATGCCCTGGTGGTTGTCGTCAGCGAGGAGACCGGTACGGTATCCGTTACCCGGAATGGCGAGATTTACCGCTATCTGCGGCGGGAAGATGTAGTTGACATGCTGCAGTCTGCTTTCATGAGTCATCATCATTTTACGATCGGGCAGATACTCCGGGAAAAGCTGGATGAAATACGGAAAAAGAATGAGGATGAAGTAAACGAAGGAAAGAAGCTCGCGAAATCGGGAGGCAGATCATGATTAGCAATAAGAATGAGAATCGTGATAAATGGTTCGCCCGGTTCATGTGCGTATTCATTGCCTGCTGTTTATGGCTGTATGTAATGAGCGAGCAGAACCCCATCGTGGAAAAGGAGTTCGCGGTTCCGCTGGTCTCCCGTAATCTGACGGAAGGCATGGTCACGTTCAATGTGCCCGAAAAGGTCAGCGTGAGGGTCAGGGGAACACGCACGGCACTGGTGAATATGCCGTTAAGCGATATTTTTGCTTACATTAACTTGAGCAAGCTGTCGGTAGGCACACATACCATCCTGGTCAACGCCCGCTTTGCCAGGGGCGATGTGGTGCAGGTAACCCCGCCTGCAGTCAATCTGTTCATTGATGTGAAGAAAGACCGGATCGTACCTGTGACGGCGGAGATTATCGGTTCTCCCAATAAGGATTTTGCGGTAGAAGCCCATATGCTTACGCCGTCGGAGGTTAAAATCGAAGGCGCCGCTACCCGGCTGGAAGCCCTGGACAAGATATTTGTACCGGTGGATGTGGGCGGACGCAGCGAAGAGTTTACCGTGACCCAGAAACCGACCGCTGTGGCAAAGGATGGCATGGATATGCAGGATGTGACGATTGATCCTGCGGAGATCATCGTCCGGACGAAATTCAAAAAGAGGACCCAGGCGGTCACGGTTCCGGTGAAGATCGCCTATAAGGGCGAATTGCCGGGAGGGCGGAAAATCACCAGCGCTACGGTAAATCCCTTTAAGGTTACGGTTTCCGGCGCGCCTTCTGTGGTAGAGAATCTGAAAGAGCTAAATCTGGAGCCGGTGAATCTGGAAAAAATTACCAAAAATGCTTCTGTGCCGGTGAAGATACTGTTACCTGACGGAGTAAGCGCAGCCAGACAGACAGTTGACGTGGACCTGACAGTGGAAGAGATTGCTGCGGAAAAAACAAATGAATAGGATGTTGCTGCGGGTAAATGATGTACGTTTAAGCCTGCTGAAAGAAAAAACGTTAAAAGAATGCGTGGCGGACAAACTGGGAATCAAAAAAAGCGCGTTGCAGAAAGTGCAGGTACTGCACCGTGCCGTGGACGCCCGTCGCAAAAATAATATAGGATTGTTGTATCACGTGACAGTGGAAGCGGATGTGCCGCAATCTGTGAGCAGAAAAATACTCAGCCTTCCGGGGGTGAGTATTTTTGTTCCTGTGCAGCCGGAAGCGCCGCAATTGGGAACGACGCCCATGGCAGAACGCCCCGTTGTAATCGGCGCCGGACCGGCGGGCCTTGTGGCGGCGCTGGAACTGGCAAAATACGGGTACCGGCCTGTGGTACTGGAACGGGGCAGGGCGTTGCATAAACGGGTAGAAGATGTTGACCGGTTCTGGCGGACCGGCCAATTTGACCCTGTTTCCAACGTACAGTTCGGTATGGGCGGCGCAGGCACCTTTTCGGACGGCAAGCTGACCACCCGTGTCAACGATCCGGTGATGGCCGACATCTTACAGGCCTTTGTCAAAGCCGGGGCTCCGCCGGAAATCCTGACAGAGCACAAACCTCATGTGGGGACGGATAAACTGCGGGCCATGGTGCAGGGACTGGCTGCGGAGATCGAACGTTGCGGCGGGGAGATCCGTTGCGAGACCCGGGTTACTGATTTTCTGGTAAAAGATAACAAACTGACAGGGCTGCTGCTGAATGATGGGACGGTTCTGGCGGCAGAGACAGTCATCCTGGCCTGCGGGCATAGTGCCAGGGACACTTATCAGGCGCTGGCTTTGAGAGGTGTCGGCATGGAAGCAAAAGCCTTTGCCATTGGCTTGCGGGTGGAGCATCCCCAGACGCTGATCGATAAAGCCCAATACGGTGATTTTGCCGGACACCCGCGACTGGGTGTGGCGGATTATGCGCTGGTTTATCACACGGAAGACAAAAAACGTGCGGCTTATTCTTTCTGTATGTGCCCGGGCGGGCAGGTCGTGGCGGCGGCTTCCGAGGAGGGGGGCGTCGTAGTCAACGGCATGAGCCTGTACAGGCGGGACAGCGGCATTGCCAACAGCGCCCTGGTAGTAAATGTGACCCCTGATGATTTTGGGACTGACCCGCTGGCGGGTGTAGCGTTTCAGAGAAAATATGAGGAGCTGGCCTTTGTGGCAGGCGGAAAAAACTATAAAGCCCCTGCCCAAAGCGTACAGAGCTTTTTGCAGGGGACACAGCCTACGTTACGGGACGCGCAACGCTATTTGGACGATGCGGTTATGAAAAGCAAAGAGGCGGCGCCGGAGGGAAAAAACGAGAGGTCTTTATTCGCAGCCATGCCAAGTTACCGGCCCGGCGTCAGGCCGGCTGCGCTGGAATCGGTCCTGCCGGTTTATGTGACAGATACATTAAAACAGGGGATCCAATATTTCGGTCGCAAGATTCAGGGGTTTGACGGTTCGTCAGGTATCCTGACGGGGGTGGAAACGCGTACTTCGGCGCCGTTGCGGATCGTGCGTGGGGCAGATTATCAGAGTGTGACCCATGCAGGCCTTTACCCCTGCGGAGAAGGCTGCGGCTATGCGGGCGGTATTATGAGTGCGGCGCTGGACGGTTACCATGTAGCGCGGGCCATCATGAAACAGTACAAGCCTTTTTGAAAAATTAAGAAGAGTTGTAACAACTGCTGTAATAGCGCTGTTACAACTCTTCTTCTTTAGGGAGACGCTGATTAATCAGTGTTTCCTTGGTTTCGTATTCCCTGAGCAGGCATTGATACAAGGCCCAGGTTGAGTAGCAATCGGCCAGGGCCCGGTGCTCGCCTTCCGCCTGCAGATTGTAGTATTTCATCAGTGCGTCGAGACCGAATTTTCCGCCTGTCTGGGTAGGCAGCAGGCGTTTGGCGATGCGTTCCGTGTCCAGGAATTCAGGCAGGAAAAGTTCTTTGCGGCGAAACCGGCGGCAGGCCATGTTGATGTTCATGATATCGTTATAGCCGATGTCATGTCCTAACACGATGCTGTCGCCTACAAAGGCAAAAAAATCATCCAGCACATCGTCTAATTTTGGCTTGTCCGCCAGCATATCTTCAGTAATTCCGGTTATGGCGACGACCCGGCGGTTCAGTTTTGTGATAGGCCGCACCAGCTGCTGGTAAATTTCCAGAATTTCACCCGAAGAGGAAACCCGGATGGCGGCAATTTCGGTAATGTCTTCTTCCAGAAAACCCGCGCCTTCCAGATCAAAAACAACGAAACTGCAATGGCAGGGATTGGGGATCTCATTCTTGTTGACCTGGCTCTGCACCTGTCTGCGCCAGTTTTGCCGGCGTTTTTTGGCCAGGGCGAGTTTCCTCTGCCTGGGGGTCATGGCAGCGAGCTGTTTTTGTCCGGGCGTCATTACAGCAGGCTGCTGTTGTTTGGGTGTTACTGTATCTTCTTTCATAGTTCCGTCCTGATTGTAATTTAGAATCTAATATAGAATCACAACTATTATAACACATCCGGATGCCGGTTCCAAATGAAATATTGAAACCGGATCCGGTACAGGAGTTTTGATTTTCTGGGTAATTATGGAAGAAAAGAACAAGGAATCTGCATTGGATGCTGGTAAAAGAACAAAAAAAGGAGTATAATACTATATATAGATTAGTCTTATGATACAAATCAGGATATATAGTTAAGGAGACGTTGGTTAATCAGCATTTCCTTACGCAATGTGACTTTGAGGGAGAGGGAGTTCAGATGTTGCGGCGTGGAGCATTGTATCAGGCAGCTATTTTTATATGTTTTCTACTGTCTGTCTGCCTGTTTCCGTTCATGGCGGAAGCAGAACACCACCGGTCCCTGTTCGCGTCTTATAAAGAGACGCTGTTTCACAGCGGAAACGGTCTGCTGTCTGATGAGGCAAATGCAATTGCCCAGAGCCATGACGGCTATTTGTGGATCGGCGGTTATGCGGGCCTGATGCGTTATAACGGGCAGGCGTTCCAGCAGATGAGGGACGAGAATAACCAGGCTGTCTTCCGGGTGAGCTGTCTGTTTGAGGATTCCCGGCAGCGCCTGTGGATCGGTACGGCGGACGAGAACCTGTATTGCTATGAAAACGGGGTTATCCGCAAAAGAGAAGAAATATCTGCTACCAACCAGAAAGCGATTGTGGAGGATCAGGATGGCAGAATTTATATTGCTGCTGCTAACGGGGTGGCTGTATATAATGAAAAGGCCCGGATTCCCCAGCATTGGATCGAAGATCCTCGCCTGCAGCATCATATGGTCGTTTCCCTGGCGGCGGAAGATATTGGCAGGATCTGGGGCGTCACCTATGACGGCGACGTATTCCTGCTGGACGGTCAGCAGGTAATCGCCTATTTTGACAAACGTTATTTTAAAGGTTTTTACCCCAAACATGTATTTTGTGACAAGGACGGCATCGTCTATCTGGCGACGACGGGCAATGCCATTCTCCGTCTGGATACCTACGTCAACCAGTACATAGACGGGGAAGATTTGCGGATCAGGACATTCCTGACAGGCGAGCTGGAAGACCACCGCTGTCTGTATCAGGATCAGGCCGGGCGCCTGCTGGTCTGTGCCCGTAACGGTCTCGGCTACTTTGACCGGGATATGGTCTTCCATAAAGTAGAGGGCGGTCTGTTTGAGTTGTCGGTCGAACAGATCATGCAGGATAATTACGGTGGTTACTGGCTGGCTTCCTCCAACAGCGGTGCGCTGCACATTGCCCGGACCCGTTTTACGGATGTTTCCTCCATGGCGATGTTGCCGGAGGTTACGTATAATGCGGTGATAAAGTACAAGGGAGATTTGTATATGGGGGCGGATAACGGCCTGCATATCCTTGACAGCCATTATAACGTGATCCGCAATCCGCTGACCAGATTGCTGCGGGGGACCCGCGTACGTTATTTTGCGGAAGATGAAAGCGGGAATCTCTGGATTGCCACGTACCGCCGGTTCGGCTTGCTGCGTTATAAAGACGGGCAGTGGCAGAAGTGGGGCGTGGCGGAAGGCATGCCGACCAACAAGATCCGCACGCTGCTGGTGCGTAAGAACGGGGAAATTGCCGTAGGAACCGGCGACGGCCTTGTCATAATGCGCAACAACGCGATACACCGGATTTATGACCGGGATACCAGCGCGGTGGAGAACGGGGTGGTCCTGTCCCTGTGCGAAGATCCTCAGGGCAACCTGTATATTGGCAGTGACGGGGACGGCATCTATAAACTGGAAAAGGACAATACCATACAGGCGATCCCCATGGCAGATGATGGAAACAGACTGGGATCCGTTCTTTCCATGAAGTGGGACACAAGACAGAACGGCATGTGGATTAACAATGGTCGCGGCGTTTACTTTATGCAGGATGACACGATCCGTAAAGTTGATACCGGCAGCTTAAACGTCAGCAATCTTCTGGAGGTGACTCCTTCCGCGGATCATCTGATGGAGGAACGGTTGTATCTGTTTTCCTCACAGATGGCCCAGAGCGTGGATGTAGCAGAGCTGATGGATCCTAAGGTGGAAAAGAACGAAAGGATGAAGTCCTACCATTCCATTACCTATGATAATTCGCTGGATTCGTCCCTCACTATGGGCGCCTGCCATTACTATGCGCCGGAAGAACAGAAGCTGTACCTTGCCTGTTCCCGGAATGTGCTGACCCTGGATGAGCTGAAGCACTGGGAAGGAGGCGCACAGCCCCGGGCCATGATTGACAGCATCCAGATCAGGATGCCGGACGGCAGCGTGTCCAATGCGTCCTATAATCAGGAAATTATTATTCCGCAGGATTTCAGCCAGTTGGATATTACCTTTGGCATCCTGTCCTTTGCCAATGTGAACAGCGACCTGTATTACTACATGGAAGGTTACGACACCAAACTGATTCACGTGGAAGGCAAACAAAACCATGAAATGCATTATTCCACGCTGCCGGGAGGAAAGTACGTGTTCCATGTGCTGGCCAGAGGCCGCGACAATTCCTACCAGAGCGAAATGTCCGCATCCTTTAAAAAGCCGAAGACCCTGGCGGAGGAAACCTGGATGCGGGCGCTGATATTGCTCGTGGGCGGCTGGCTCCTGATCCGGTTTACGTATTTGTATACGAAAAAACGGAATGAGAAGAAGCTGGCAGAGGCAAAGAAGGAAGCCGAGACCGCAAACCATATTGCCGAATTAGAGGCAAAGCACGCAAAAGCCGAAAAAGACCGGGCTGATGCGGAAGCCCAGAAGGCGCAGGCGGAACAGGAACGGGCGAAAGCCGAAGAGGCGCGGGCTGACGCGGAAGCAAAGCGGGCCAAGGCGGAACAGGAACGGGCCGAGGCGGCGGAAGCCAAGCGCAGGCTGGAAGAGGAATTTACGGAACGTACGATCCTTACCATTTCCAACACGATCGATGCCAAGGATGAATACACTAACGGGCATTCCCGTCGTGTGGCGCAGTATACGCTGGAGATTGGCAAACAGGAAGGATTGTCCGTTGACGAATTAAGAGAGCTGTATTATGCAGCCCTGCTGCATGATATCGGCAAGATTGCCATTCCCGATAATATCCTGAACAAGCCCAGTAAACTGACGGATGAAGAGTACGCAACAATTAAGAGCCATACCAGCCGGGGCGCCAACATCCTGTCGCAGATGCACAACCAGCGGCTGGCGGACGGGGCCCACTATCATCATGAACGGTATGACGGGAAGGGATATCCGGAACACTTAAGCGGGGAAATGATTCCCGCTTACGGTCGTATGATTGCGGTAGCCGACGTGGTGGATGCCATGTATTCAAAACGCGTGTACAAAGCGGGTATCACCATGGACGTTGTCATTGCAGAACTGAAACGCTGCGCCGGCACGCAGCTGGATCCGAAGTATGCGGCGGATATGATCCGTGTGCTGGAAAGCGGTTTTGTTGCGGATGAGAACCGGGAGACCGTTTTTGACAGGGAAGGGTAATTGCTGTTACAATTATAAATAATAAACTGTGCCAAGGATATAAGATTGAAAGCAATACTTATAATGCATATATAGAAAGCTTTACTATATGCAGGGGAAGGAATACGATGAAACATTCTAATCTGATTTACCGGCTCATGGCGTTATGCTGCTGCCTGCTGAGCGTTTGCCTTACCGGAAAAGTCCTGGCGGCGGAAAGCTATCGGTTCATGTTTGCTGCTTACAAGCAGACGCAATACAATTCATCCAACGGAATGCCGTCAGATGAAGCCAATGCTATTACCCAGACCCGGGACGGTTACCTGTGGATCGGCAGTTATTCCGGTCTGATGCGGTTTAACGGTCAGGTCTTTCAGGTCATGAAGGACATAGACGACCAGATCATTTCACGTGTCCGCTGTCTGTATGAAGATTCCAGGCACCGTCTGTGGATCGGTACTACCAACGATGGCGCGTATTGTTACGAGAATGGCCTTATCCGTCAGACCGACAGTATCCATGCTACCAATCAGCGGTCCATAGCGGAAGATAAGGACGGACGTATTTTTATCGCCGCCGCGGAAGGCGTTGCCGTGTACGATGAGAAGCAGGCCGAACCGTTGTCCTGGATAGACGACCCTCACCTGAAAAACCATATGACAATTTCCCTGGCGAAGGATCTGGAGGGCAGGGTCTGGGGTGTGACCTACGACGGCGATGTGTTCCTGCTGGAAAACGCCAGGGTTGCAGCTTACTTCCCCAAACGCAGCTTTAAGGGGCAGTCTCCGAAGAGCGTCTTCTGCGACAACAGCGGGATCATTTATCTGTCAACTTCCGGCAACTGTGTGATGCGTCTGGAAGGCCGTGTCGAATCGGGCACCTTGCCGGAAAATCTAAAATTTACCGAGTTCTCCACGGGCAAGGTTGAAAACCACGGTTCCCTGTTCATGGATCATGAAGGGAAACTGATGGTCTGTGCCAATAATGGGTTCGGCTTCTTTGATAAAGAGATGGTTTTCCACGAAGCGGAAGGCGGACTGTTTAATTCTTCCATCGAACAGATCACCCAGGATTACCATGGGAATTACTGGCTGGCTTCTTCCCGCTCCGGCGTACTGAACATCGCCCGCAGCCGTTTTACGGATGTAACGGGCATCGCCATGGCTCCCCAGGATGTGTATAACGCGGTCATTAAATACCGCGGCGACCTGTATATGGGCGCGGACAACGGCCTGTACATCATGGACGCGCAGCAGAAGCTGGTTTCCAATCCGCTGACGGAGCTGTTAAAGGGCATCCGTATCCGTTATTTTGCCAAAGACAAACAGGACAATCTGTGGATCGCTGCGTACAACAAGTATGGGCTGATCCGGTACAAAGACGGACAGTGGCAGAACTGGACGAATAAGGAAGGCCTGCCTTCTAATAAAGTGCGCTCCCTGCTGGCCCGCCGTAACGGCGATGTAGCCGTGGGTACCGGCAACGGACTGGTTATCATGCACGACAATGCGATCCAAAAGGTCTATACCCGTTCTACCCACCGGGAAATGGCCAATGGGGTCATCCTGTCTCTGTGTGAAGACCCGGATGGTAACCTTTACGCCGGCAGCGACGGGGACGGCATCTATAAGATCAGGCCGGACGGTTCGGTCAGGGCGCTGCATCTGGCCAAGAACGGCGATAATCTCGGCTCTATTCTTTCTATGGAATGGGATGATAAACGTAACGGGATATGGGTCAGCAATGGAAATAACATATACTTTCTGCAGGAAGAAGACGTAGTAAAGATCAATACCGGCAAGCTGAATTCGGTGAACCTGTTCAAGGTTATTCCAAACGGTGACCGGTTGGCTCTCTTTTCGTCCCAGATGATACAGGCCATGGATATTGCCGAACTGCTGGATCCCGACATTGAAAAGACGGAGCGGATGAAATCTTACCGTTTCACCCGTTATGATAACACGCTCGATTCTTCCCTTACGGTTAACGCGTGCCATTATTACGCGCCAGAGGAACAGAAGGTTTACCTGGCCTGTTCCCGCAATGTGCTGGCGTTGGATCTAAATTTCAAAAGAAGCAATTATGTGATTCCATATGCTGTAATTGACAGTATTCAGATCCATATGCCTGACGGCAGCGCAGCCTATTACCCAACAAACCGTGACATTGAAATCCCGCAGGATTTTACCCAGCTGGATATCAAGTTCAGTATTCTTTCTTTTATCAATTCCCAGAACGAACTGTACTATTACTTGCAGGGATATGACAAGAAACCGATCCGCAACGAGGGCGGCAATTCTCATATACAACGCTACTCCACGCTGCCGGGGGGGGATTACGTATTCCATGTAATATCCCAAAATCAGAACGATCCTACCAAACAGAACGAAGCTACAATCAAGCTGCACAAGAAGAAGAAAATCTGGGAAAGAACATGGGCGAGAGTCGTAGCCCTGTTGCTGTCGCTGTGGCTTGTAGGCAGTATCGTGTATCTGGTCATGAAGAGGCGCAGCGCGAAGAAGCTGGCGGAGGCGGAAGCAAAACGGAAACTGGAAGAAGAATTCACGGAGCGGACGATTCTTACGATTTCCAATACCATCGACGCCAAGGACGAGTACACCAACGGTCATTCCCGCCGGGTGGCGCAGTATGCGCTTGAAATCGGCAGGATGGAAGGTCTGAGCCTGGAAGAACAGCGGGAGCTTTACTATGCTGGCCTGCTGCACGACATTGGTAAGATTTCTATTCCGGACAGCATTCTGAAAGGTACTACCAGACTTACGGACGAGGAATTTGCGATAATCAAGAGTCATACCAGTCGCGGCGCTGAAATATTGGCGGAAATGAAGAACCAGAAGCTGGCGGACGGGGCTCACTATCACCATGAGCGGTATGACGGCAAGGGTTATCCGGAACATCTGAACGGCGAGAAGATTCCCATGTACGGACGGATGATCGCTGTAGGCGACGTGGTGGATGCCATGAATTCCAAACGAACGTATAAGGAAAGCATAGACATGAGTATCGTGATCGCAGAATTAAAACGATGTGCCGGAACGCAACTGGACCCGCAGTATGCGGCAGACATGGTAAAAATACTGGAAGACGGCTTTGTGGCTGATGAAGACCGTGATGTAGATTTTGAAGAAGAGGAAGAGTAAGAAATAAAAAACGGCGGAACGTTTCTGAATAGTTCAGAGCGTTTCGCCGTTTGGTGTTTTGTATAAAGAAAAATGAACTTGCTATATATCATGCGGCAGGGAAAGACATGAGAAAAACATCGTGGACGGTTTTGCGAGGTCTTTTCCTGACAGCATGTGATATAAACAGGCAAATTTCTTTAGTCATTTACCTTTTCGTCAATATCCTTCTGCATGCGGGCGATAAAATCGTCCAGGCTCATAGCGCCCAGATCGCCTCCGTGACGCTGACGTACCGCAACGGTACCGGACTCGGCTTCCTTTTCGCCGATGATCAGCATGAAGGGAACCTTCTGCACCTGGGCTTCCCGGATCTTCTTGCCGATCTTTTCATTGCGGTCGTCCAGCTGGGTACGATAGCCAAGTTCAAACAGTTTGTCATTGACTTCTTTGGCGTAAGCCTGCTGCTTGTCGGTAATGGGCATGACCCGAACCTGATTGGGAGCCATCCATACAGGGAAGGAACCTGCAAAGTGTTCGATGAGGATGCCGATGAAGCGTTCGATGGAACCGTATACCACGCGGTGGATCATAACCGGGCGGTGTTTCTGCCCGTCTTCCCCGGTGTATTCGCAGTTGAATTTTTCCGGCAGCTGCATATCCAGCTGGATGGTGCCGCACTGCCAGGTACGTCCGATGGAGTCTTGCAGGTGGAAGTCGATCTTCGGGCCGTAGAAAGCACCGTCACCTTCGTTAACGATGTATTCCAGATGGTTGGCTTCCAGCGCTTTGCGCAGGCCTTCCGTAGCCAGCTCCCAGGAAGCGTCGTCGCCCATGGAATTCTCCGGACGGGTGGACAGCTCAGCGTGGTATTTCAGGCCGAAGGTGGAGTACACTTCATTGAACAGCTTGATTACGTTGGTAATTTCCGGCTGAATCTGTTCCGGCGTCATGAAGATGTGGGCGTCGTCCTGGGTGAAGCAGCGTACGCGGAACAACCCATGCAGAGCGCCGGACAGCTCGTGACGGTGTACCAGGCCCAGCTCCGCATAACGCAGCGGCAGTTCCTTGTAGGAATGGGGACGGGTGTTGTAGACCATCATGCCGCCGGGGCAGTTCATGGGTTTGATGGCATAATCCATGTCATCTATCTTGGTGAAGTACATGTTTTCACGGTAGTGATCCCAGTGACCGGAGCGGACCCACAGTTCCCGGTTCATGATCATGGGGGTCATGACCTGCTCGTAATGGTATTTGCGATGTACCTGGTGCCAGTATTCCAGAATGGCGTTACGGATGCGCATGCCGTTGGGATGGAAGAAGGGAAAGCCGGGGCCTTCGTCGTGCATGCTGAAAATATCCAGCTCTTTGCCCAGTTTACGGTGGTCGCGCTTTTCAGCTTCTTCCAGCATGTGCAGGTAGTTGTCCAGCTCTTCCTTGCTGGGGAAGGCGGTGCCGTAAATGCGCTGCAGCATCTTGTTCTTTTCGTTGCCGCGCCAGTAAGCACCGGCCAGGCTCATGAGCTTAAAGGCTTTGACGCGGCCGGTGGAGGGGCAGTGAGGTCCTGCGCACAGATCGGTGAAGTCGCCCTGGGTATACAGACTGATGACGGCGTCTTCCGGCAGGTCATTGATCAGTTCCACTTTATAGATTTCGTTTTCCGCTGCGAAACGGGCCAGCGCGTCCTTGCGGGGCACTTCGCTGCGTACCAGCGGAAGGTTCTGTTTTACGATTTTTGCCATTTCCTTTTCAATGGCGGACAGGTCTTCCGGTGTGAAGACATGCTCGCTGTCGATATCATAATAGAAACCGGTATCGATGGCGGGACCGATAGCGAACTTCACACCCGGGAACAGGTGCTGGATGGCCTGGGCCATCACATGGGACGCGGTATGGCGGATGGCATGCAGGCCTTCCTTGGTATCGGGCGTTACAAATTCAACTGCAGCGTCCTTCTCAATGGTATCGCTGAGGTCTTTGTTCACTCCGTCCACTACAGCTAACAAAGCCTGTTTGCCTAATTTCTGGTTCAGGCTTTTGGCGATTTCAAGATAGCTGGTTCCGGCGGCGTATTCTTTCACACTGCCGTCTTTTAAAGTAACTTTTACTTCTGACATTTTTCTAATCCTCCTGAAACTAAAAAATCCCCGTTCCCAGCACACAGGGACGAGGTTAATCGCGGTTCCACCCTTATTGGCTGCATTCGCAACCCACTCGAGAACCGGTAACGCAGTTTACGCGGCACTTGCTAATAAGAATTGTCTTTTCACAAGGCAGTTTGAAGGTGGTTCCGTTTTGCGCTTACTCTGCCGCTCTCAACAATTGCGGCATTTTCTGTAAAGCAGTGAGCAAAACAATGTCCTTCGCATTACTTTTCCTCTTTTTGTTTATGCGTAAATTATAGCACTTTAAATTTACGTGTCAAGCGTGAATAGCAATATAATGACACAAAAATATGAAAGTGCACTTTCTTTTTCAATGCGCTTGCGCTATAATAATATAATACGATACTATCATGGCGTATTATGCTTTCAGAATAAAATTTTGGAGAAATAATGATTAAATCATGAACAGTTTATATTTGCTTCAGCGTATTATTGCAATTTTCAGCCTCATATTGTTCCTGCTTTCCGGAACGGCTGCTATGGCGAAAGAAAGAGCGGCGCTTCTGTTTATCCCCCTGGATAACCGTCCGGTCTGCTTTTCCTA
>CAJODT010000023.1 GCA_905233365.1 uncultured Succiniclasticum sp. | reverse complement strand
CAGGATTAAGCCTGCGTTATAGCCCTGCATCGCAAAAACATCGGGAACCTTGTTGAATTTGCCCTGGTAAGCTTTGACAAATTTCTGTACCACAGGATCTTTGTCCTCTGCCGTATAGGCATTGGTGAAGTAACCTTTGTTGCACGCTTCCTTGCCGGCAACCTCTACCAGTTTGGGAGAATCCCAGCCGTCAGAGCCCAGCATCGGGCAGGTCAGGCCGATCTCGCGGGCCTGTTTGATGATCTTGGAAACTTCTTCATAGTAACCGGGCACGTAAATCGCTTCCGGATTAGTCGCTTTGATCTTGGTCAGAGAAGCCTTGAAATCAACGTCCTTGGACAGGAAGGCTTCGTCCGTGGTGATCTGGCCGCCGTTGGCACTGAATACTTTTAATCACTGGAAGAATCATGCAGGATAGCCGCTTTCTTAACCTTCAGGTCTTTTGCGGCAAACTGGGCCATGATGTCGCCCTGATAAGGATCAATGAAGCAGGCACGGAAAACGAAAGGTTTCGTCTTGCCGTCTTTTTGCAAGGTAATGCCGGGCGCCGTCGCGCAGGGCGCAATCAGAGGAATCTTGTTGGCGGTCAGCACAGGTTCTTCCGCTGCTACACAGCCGCTGGTTGCCGGGCCGATTACAGCGATAACCTTGTTCTGGGTCACCAGTTTGGTGGCCGCGTTGCCGGATTCAGAAGGCTCGGACTTGTTGTCCGCAGTCACTACTTTAATCTGTTTGCCGTCGATACCGCCAGCCTTGTTGGCTTCCTCTACTGCCAGTTCAAAACCGGACAGCATGCTCTTGCCATAGTTGGCAACATTACCGGTTAATTCAGCGTTTACGCCAACCACAATTTCCTTGCCCGCATCAGCAGCTTTTTTCTGTCCGCCGCCACCGCCGCAGCCAGCAGTCAGGCTGGCAATTACCATAGCCGCCAGCGCAACGCCGGAGGCTTTTTTCCAGAATTTCATTTTTCTTCACCTTTCCTTCTATAAAAATATTTTTAATAAAAAATCCCCTCAAAACTACAAGCATAACAGGTTTGTTTCTCAAAGACGTAAAAACTCCTGTTTCCATATTATAGAAACTATTGTACATTTTTGTCAACAATTTTCCTGCAAAGATACGCAGTTTAGGGCCCTTAACAGTGAATTTAACAGTGAAATAGTAACATTTATGTCATTTTCTGTTTTCAGGAAAGCCCTTTTCTAAAAGAAAGCCAACTGTACAGCCGGCTATAATGACTGCACAGTTGAACTTTGTTCCCAAACCAATCATTTTATTATCTTATCATTAAATTGTAACAACTACTGCGGTACATATCAATTATACCGGGAACTTTGTTTTCAGCCAGGGAGCCGTGTCGATACTGTTGTTGTCATTTCTCCCCTGCAACAAGTCACAGATACGGTCCAGGTCATCCAGAGAATAATAATCGATTTCTATCTTCCCTACATTTTCATTCTTGCTGACGATGCGTACCTTTGTGCCCAGTGCCTCTATCAGGTTTTCTTCAAACTGTTTGTAATGGATATCTGCATTTGCTACGGACGTTTTCTTTTTATTTTTCTTACTGTTTGTGGAAGAAGGTTCTTTTACCGGTTTGCCGTTTTTATCCAGGATCACGACCCGTTCATTTAACACCTGAAGGGCTTTTCCTTCTTTTACTGTTTTAACAACTTCTTCCACTGTACGGGCGCTCCAGCCATGCTCTGCCAGCGCCCTACCGATCTTTAACTGCTGTTCCCGGTCCGCCAGAGCCAACAGCGGGCGCATCTGACCGGCAGTCACCCTTTCATCGGCAACCATTGCCTGCAGCTCTTCCGGCAGGTTCAGCATACGCAGCAGGTTCGCCACTGCCGCGCGGCTTCTTCCCAACCGTTCCGCAACCTGAGCCTGGGTATAGTCACACTGCTTCATCAGTTCCTGGATCGCTTTCGCTTCTTCCAAAGGGTTCAGGTCGTGACGCTGAATGTTTTCCACCAGGGAAAGCTCGCGCATCTGTTTTTCATCATAATCCCGTACCAGGACAGGTACGGTCTGCAGTTTTGCCAGCCTGGCAGCCCGCAACCGCCGTTCGCCGGCTACCAGCTCATAATTCGTACCTTTTTTGCGCACAATCAACGGCTGGATGATGCCGTGTTTTTTAATGGATTCGCTCAGCTCTTTCAGTTTTTCTTTATCAAATTTCTTCCTGGGCTGATACGGATTGGGCCGGATGCTTTCTACTGAAATTTCTACAGCTCCCTCAGAGCCCAAATTTTCCTGGGGCATGGCAATTTCATACTGGGACTCGCTGGAAGAAAGCAGGGATCCCAGACCTCTGCCCAGACCGCTGTGCTTACTCATCGCCGATTACCTCCCTGGCAAGTTCCTTATACACCTGGGCGCCTTTGCTTCTGGGATCATAAACGATCACAGGCTCCCCATGACTGGGGGCTTCGCTTAATTTCACATTGCGCGGAATAATAGTGTTGTACATTTTTGCTGAAAAATATTTCTTCACTTCACTGACTACGTCAGAAGCCAGATTGGTCCTTGCGTCAAACATGGTCATGACTACGCCTTCCAGCTTCAAGGCCGGATTCAGGTTCCGCTGTACCAGCTGGATCGTGTTCATCAGCATGGTGACGCCTTCCAGTGCATAGAATTCACACTGGATGGGAATCATGACCGAGCTGGCAGCGGTCAGGGCGTTCAGTGTCAGCAACCCCAGAGACGGCGGGCAGTCGATCAGTACATAATCATAGTCATATTTTACCCTTTCCAGCGCATTCTTTAAACGGTTTTCCCGGCTCATCATGTTCACCAGTTCAATTTCGGCGCCGGCAAGTGCAATGGTGGCAGGCAAAAGGGAAAGGTTTTCGTAAGCGGTGGGCACGATTACGTCTTTTGCCAGGACGTCATTGACCAGGATGTCATAAATACTTTTTTTGATATCCCGTTTGTCCAGCCCCAGACCACTGGTCGTATTACCCTGAGGATCGGAATCCACCAGCAATACCTTGCGCCCCTCCGCAGCCAGGCAGGCTGCTAAATTTACTGCCGTTGTCGTCTTTCCGACACCGCCCTTCTGATTGGCTAACGCAATGACTTTTACCACAACAGTTCCCTCCGTTACAATCATTTATGATAGCAGATTTTTAAAATCTGCTGTTCGTTTCACGTGAAACTCGTTACTTTATACACATTATACACAGGGTTATCCACAGGCTGTGTATTAAAAAAGCTTAATAATTTTAGGATCTTTTCTCTTTTTCACATTTTTGATACGCAAGGTCACCACGACATCATCCCCATCCATTTCCTGTTCCATGCTGGAAGGGATCCCGGAATTTTTTACTGACTCCATGACCTCTTTAATGCTGTTTAAATAGATACGCACATCATTTACGATTACAAGCCGCGGCTTTTTCTGATCCAGCTTTCCGGCTTCTTTCAGTGTTTTTTCTACCAATGCCTCCGTCTGTTTGACATTTAAATGTCCTTTCAGCACTTTTTGTAAAACAGCCTTTTGGAGTTCTTCATTTTCCAGCTTTAATAAAACACGGGCATGCCGTTCCGTCAGGTCGCTGTCATGAAGTTTGTTCCGCACAGAAACAGGCAGGCGCAGCAAACGCAGCTTGTTGGCAATGGTTGACTGTTTTTTCCCTACCCGGATCGCCATGGATTCCTGGGTCAGGTGAAAGGTGTTGACAAGTTTTTCATAACCTTCCGCCTCTTCCAGATAATGCAGGTCCTTACGCTGCAGGTTTTCGATCAGGGCTATTTCCGCTATCTGCTGGGTCGTATATTCGCTTACAATAACCGGAACCATTCCCAGTCCGGCCATGGTGGATGCCCGCAGTCTTCGTTCGCCGGCAATCAGGATATAGGTATCGCCTTTCCCCGGGGCCACCAAAAGAGGTTGCAGCACTCCGTACTGGCGGATGGAATCTGCCAGTTCCGACAGGGCCTCCGACTCAAACTCCTTACGCGGCTGGTACGGGTTGGGCACAATTTTGGAGAGAGGGATCTGAAGCACCTGGACATCCGTACTTTTTTGTAAACTATCTGTTTTCAGTGTTTCAACATTTAAGTCGTTGAATCCATCCTGCACAAGATTTCACCGCTTTCAGTATAGTAATGATCTGTTCATGTTTAAACAGATCTTAATTTTTAAGTTATTACGGTTATATTTTATCATAAAACAACAATACCTGCAGTAAAATTACGCAAGTTATTTTTAACAAATCCTTAACTGCTTCCCAACGGATTCTTGCCCGGCAGGCCGGCCTTACGGGGATACATGGCAGGCGTATCCTTGATTTTCTGAATGACAATGATGGCCCGCCCGTCATCCAGACCGGGAAGCTTCACTTCTTTAACTGATGTCACACTGCCGCCCATAATCCGGAGGGCTGTCTCTCCTTCCAAAAGCTCTTCCTTATATTTACTGCCTTTTAACGCAACAAAAAAACCATTCTTTTTTACCAGAGGAAGACAGTATTCTGCTAAAACAGAAAGCCGGGCCACCGCCCTGCTTACCGCAATATCAAATTCTGCCCGCAGCTTTTTATCCCGTCCGGCATCTTCCGCACGCTTATGTTCAAAGGATACGCCCGAAAGTTGCAACGTATTCACTGTTTCCTGCAAAAACTTCAACCGTTTTTCCAAAGAATCAAGTAATATTAATTGTAAGGAAGGATCAAAAATTTTCAGGGGTATACCGGGAAAGCCTGCGCCAGTACCCACATCTATCAGTTTTTTTCCTTTCATCAGAGCCGCATCGTAACACAGCAGCGAATCAATATAATGCTTCACCGCCACATCCTGCGGGGAAGTCAGCGTTGTAAGGTTCATGACCTTATTCGTTTCTGTCAGCAGATCAAAATAGCGGCCGAACTGCAAAAGCTGGGTCCGGCTTAACGTGATTCCGGCAAGACCGCACTGTTTTTCTAATATGGCTGTGCACTGTGCAGCTTCTGCAGATAGTATAAATCCTTTTTCTTTTACTGGTGTCTGGCTGCTCATTTCTTTTCCGCCTCCTGACGCCGGCGTACTTCCAGAGCAATCATCAGTACCCCTACATCAGCAGGAGAAACGCCGGATATACGGGACGCCTGCCCCAGGGAATCGGGTCTTACCTTATCCAGCTTTTCTGCCGCTTCATTGGATAATTCCTTCAGGGCAAAATAATCCATGTCAGCAGGGATTTTTTTAGTTTCCAGTCGCAGGGCTTTTTCTACAGCCTGCTTCTGTTTTAAAATATAGCCTTCATATTTGCACTGGATCTCTGCCTGCTCTCTGACAACAGAAGATATTTCCGGCGCGCCGAAAAATGCCTGCAGCTTTTCATAAGACATCTCACTGCGCTTCAGCAGAGTTGCCAGGTTCTCCCCTTTTTTCAGGGGCACGCTGCCGGCGAAAATCAGTTTGGCGTTGATCTCTTCCGTAGGAGATACAAAGGTGTTCTGCAGATAATGCATCAACCGTTCAATTTCCGATCTCTTTTTTGTAAACTTCTCCCAGCGTTCATCCGTGACCAGCCCGACCTCGCGGCCTTTTTCCGTCAGCCGCAGGTCGCCGTTGTCCTGTCGTAGCAGCAGGCGGTATTCTGCCCGGGAGGTCATCATCCGGTAGGGTTCGTTGGTTCCTTTTGTAACCAGGTCATCGATCAGGACGCCGATATAAGCTTCATTCCGGCCTAACACCAGAGGCGGTTTGCCTTGCAGTTTACGCACTGCGTTAATACCGGCAATGAGCCCCTGCCCCGCCGCTTCTTCATAGCCGCTGGTACCGTTGGACTGTCCCGCTGAGAATAATCCTTTAATATGTTTATGTTCCAAAGACGATTTTAATTGCAGAGGATCCAGGCAGTCGTAATCAATGGCATAGCCGGGACGCATCATTTTCACATGTTCCAGCCCGGGTATGGTCTGCATAAACTTTACCTGTACATCTGCCGGCAACGCGGAAGACATACCCTGCACATACATCTCGTTAGTGTTCAGCCCTTCCGGTTCGATGAACAGCTGGTGACGCTCTTTATCCTTAAAACGGATGATTTTTGATTCGATGGAAGGACAGTAACGGGGCCCCACCCCTTCTACCAGCCCGTTGAACATACCTGACCGGGCCAGATTATCTTTGATGATCTGGTGGGTCACGGGAGAGGTATAGGTGAGCCAGCAGGGAACCTGTTCCCGGTGGGTGATATTACTAATGTAGGAAAAATTCCGCAGCTCCGGATCCCCTTCCTGTATCTGCATTTTGGAAAAATCAAGGCTGCGCCGGTCTACCCGGGCGGGAGTACCTGTTTTAAAACGGGTCAGTTCCACGCCCGCTTCCAGCAGGGATTCCGATAACCGGTTGGCACTGCGCAGCCCGTTGGGCCCCGATTCGTAATTGACGCTGCCAAACACAATCTTGCTGCGCAGGTACGTTCCTGTACAGATAATTACAATAGAAGATTCAAATACTTCCCCAGTTTCCGCTTCTACCCCAACTACTTCATCATTGCGAACCAGCAGCTTGTCGATCATCAGCTGCTTCACATCCAGATTTTCCTGGTTTTCCAATACTTTTTTGACGATGGTGTGGTAAAAGGGTTTGTCTGCCTGGGCCCGCAGAGAATGGACTGCGTATCCCTTCCCCGTATTCAGCATGCGCATCTGGATACAGGCTTCATCAGCGCTGATGGCCATCTGTCCGCCCAGGGCGTCAATCTCCCCTACCAGTTGTCCTTTGGCGCTTCCCCCTACGGAAGGGTTGCAGGGCATAAGGGCAATATTATCCAGGGAAAGTGTTGCCAACAGCGTTTTATAGCCTGACCGCGCCGCTGCCAGGCCGGCTTCCACCCCCGCATGTCCTGCTCCTATTACAATTACGTCATATGCATCAACAATGATACCCATCTTTTCTCACTTTCCCACACAGAAACGGGCAAAAATCTCATTGATAATCTCATCCTGTACCGCTTCCCCGGTAATTTCTCCCATCAGTGTCAGAGCCCTGTCCACATCAATGGTAAGGCAATCATAGGGAAGGCGGTTTTCCACTGCGTCTAAAGCATCCTGTAAATTGTCCGCAGACTGGCGCAAAAGATTTATCTGTCTTTCATTCTGGATGTAAATCTCTTCGTCCGACTGTCTGCTGCTGCCATAGACATACTCTTTCAGCCAGTTTTCCAGCCTGTCGATTCCTTCTTTTGTCTTTGCGGAAATTTCAATGACATTTTCCGGTGAAAAGCGTTCAGCCAGTGTTTTTGTAATGATACTTTCCGCAATGTCCGTTTTGTTTATCACGAAAACAGCATTTTTTCCTTTTATCGCTGTCAGGATCGCCTCGTCATCTGAGGTCAACGGCTGGGTTCCGTCCAGGACCACAAGGATCAGCTCTGCTTTGTCCAAAAAGGCACGGCTGCGCTCCACACCCAGTTTTTCCACAAAGTCTTTTGTATCGTGAATTCCTGCAGTATCTGCCAGCAATACGGGAACGCCTCCGATGATAAGCTGTTCCTCGATTACGTCCCGCGTCGTTCCCTCGTATTCGGAGACCAGGGCCCTGTCTTCTTTTAAAAGCGTATTCAGCAGGCTGGACTTTCCCACATTGGGACGGCCTATAATGGCTGTCCGTAATCCTTCTTTTAATATTTTTCCGGTATGGGCTCCTTCCAGAAGGACAGATACTTCTTCTGCCGCTTCGTATATGGAATTTTTAACTTCATTATAAGTTACATCCTCAATATCGTCTTCCGGATAATCAATGACTGCTTCCAGATGTACGATCACATCCCGCAACTTTTTTCGGACACTTTTCAATTTTTTTGAAAGAAAGCCTTCCTGCTGCTGCACTGCGATCTTCAGGGCCGCGGCACTTTTGGAATTGATGATGTCCATGACGGATTCCGCCTGAACCAAGTCAATACGTCCATTTAAAAAAGCACGTTTCGTAAATTCTCCCGGGTCAGCGGGACGGGCCCCGTAATAATAGGTCAGCGCCAGGATCTGGCGGATACTCTGCATGCCTCCGTGACACTGAATTTCAATTACGTCTTCCGCTGTGTAAGATCGGGGAGCTTTCATATAGACCGTCAGCACTTCGTCTATATCCCTGCCTTGCCTGTCCTTCACAAAACCGTAGACCATTGTATGGGAAGGATAGGCTGCCAGTTTTTTCCCGGAAGCGGCAAAAAACATCCTGTCCGCTATAGCCAGCGCATCTGTGCCGCTGATCCTTACAATGCCGATAGCCGCGCTTCCCGGCGCCGTTGTAACAGCGCTGATTGTATCTTCCTGTAGCATGGTTTTCACCTTTAAGAACAAAATAAACCCGGGCAGAAAATCTACACCGGGTTTTTTATTGTAACTTATTTTTTAAGCTCAATAACAACCTTACGGAAGGGTTCGCTTCCTTCGCTCAGGGTCGTAATCTTGTTATCGTTCTGCAACGCGGTGTGGATTATTTTCCTTTCATGGGGGTTCATGGGCTCCAACACAATGCGTTCTCCGCTTTTCTTTACCTTGTCCGCTAAGCGTCTGGCCAGGCGGGTCAGTGTTTCTGCCCTGCGGTCACGGTAATTTTCCACATCAATTACAATATGTACTCTGTTTTCCGTATTTTTATTGGCAACCAGATTGGTCAGATACTGTAAGGAATCCAGCGTCTGTCCGTGTTTGCCGATCAGGATGCCCATATCGTCGCCATGCAGCTTCAAAACCACGCAGCCATCTTTCTTATTGACAAATTTTTCCATGACGACTTCAATTTTCATTGCTTTGAAAATTTTCGCCAGGAACTCTTTGGCTTCTTCTACTACAGCGTCGTCAACTACAAATTCTCTCGCATTTTCATTTACAGCACGCTTATTTTTCCGTTCTGCCAGTGTGTTTTTAACAGCGGCAGATACGGCACTGGCTGTTTCCACTTTTTCGTTGACAGCGTTTTTGACTTTGTCTCCGCTTTCCTTTACAGAGTCAACCGTGTCATTCCATTTTTCTTTTACCCTGTTATTAAAAGCTTTCTGTCTTTCATCCAGCTCGTCGGCTTTCTCCCCTACTTTGCGTAAAACAGCCTCTGCGGATTCCGTCGTTTTTTCTCCGAAAGAAACAACCTTATCCTTAAAGGATTCTGCCGCGGAAGGATCTTTTTCACTATCTGCTTTCAGGGAAATCGTATCCGCTTTCGGGGTAACTAAAATTTTTGCTTCTTTTTTGCCAAAACCCAAAAACCCTTTTTTCGGTTCTACTAAAATCGTATAATCAACTTCCTCTTGTTTCAGGTTTAATTCTTTTAATGCTGCTTCCAACGCTTCTTCTACCGTTTTACCTACAGATTCTACGTTCATGTTTTACTCCTTATCCATCAAAAAACCGTCATTTAGACTTTGCCTGACTGTTGATATAAGCCTGCTGGGCAATCTGCATGATATTCATTACAATCCAGTAAAGGACCAGGGCGGCAGGAAAGTTCAAGCTGATGTAACCGATAAACAGAGGCATAAAATAGGTCATCATCTGGCCCTGCATCATGCCCATCACTCCATCCTGCTGTTTGTCACCTGCTTTTTTCGGGGGCATGGTCTGCCTGGCCTGGATATAAGTGGTAATAGCTGATACAACCGGTAAAATGTACATGGGATCCGGATTGGCAATATTTTCCATCCAGAGGAAATTAGCCGGCCCTTCATACTGGAAGTCCCGTACTGCATAATAAATACCGAACAAAATAGGCATCTGAATTAATAATGGAAGACAACCGGCCATGGGATTTACGCCCTCTTCTTTATAAAGCTTGGCCAGTTCCTGATTCAGACGTACCTTGTCATTCTTATATTTTTCCTGTATTTCTTTCATCTTGGGTTGAATGGACGTCATCGCCCTCATAGACTCAATCTGCTTTTTAGTCAGAGGGAACAGGATAATTTTAATGATGATCGTCATCAATACGATTGCCAGACCGTAATTTGGGAAACCCAGGCCTCCCAGAAAATGATACAGTGTCTGGATAACCTTAATTACGAGATTAGATATAAATTCCAATTTTTCACTCCTTCAATGTTACGCATGTCATTTAACAGGATCATATCCCCCGTCGTGCCAGGGATGGCATCGGCAGATTCGTTTTACCGCCATTCCGCAGCCCCTGATGATCCCTTTTTTTTCAATTGCTTCAATTGCATATTGGGAACAGGTAGGATAATATCTGCAATTATTTCCCAGCAGCGGGGATATGCATAACTGATAAAAACGAATCAGGGAAACAAGTATTTTTTTTAAAATATCAGTCATACCCTTTTTCACTTTTACTCCTGCTGCAGCAACGCTGCCCGTTTAGCCAGTCTTAAAAAAACTCTTTCATAGGTTTTAAAATCTGCCTGCGCCAGCCTCTTACGGGCTACCCAAATCACACGAAAATTTGTTTTCAACTCAGCTTTGTGCAAACGAAAGACTTCGCGCATCATACGCTTTACATGATTGCGAATGACGGCGTTACCTACTTTCTTACCCACAGCGAAACCTATTTTAATTTTTTCATTTTCACCGGGCAACACGTAGAAAACAGATAAACCGTCCACCACAGAATGTCCTTTTTCATACACATTCTGAAACTCTTTCTTTGCCTTGATCTTATTCGATTTGGGAAAAGTAAATTCTTTCATTGCATCCATACTCCTGTCTACATGGAAAAAATAGGCCACTCGCGCGGCCTATTTTATGCAGACAATTTCTTTCTGCCTTTTAAGCGTCTTCTTTTCAGAACCTGGCGGCCACCCAGTGTAGCCATTCTTTTACGGAAACCGTGCGTTCTTTTTCTTCTCAGATTATTGGGCTGGAATGTACGTTTCACAGTGCTTACCTCCTTCATTCCATGGTCTTATCAATCTCTATGTAAACGATTTCAATTGATAGCTGACAGAATTATACTAAAAAGCCCTCACAGTGTCAAGGATTTAACAATATTTCACAAATTTTATCATTTTATAGCCTGTGGATAACTTTCATTTTAATCGTTTTTGTGGTAAAATAAAGAGTAAATTTTTAAGAAAGGAAATGCTTCATGGAAACATTTGATTTACCTCATATCTGGGACAGACTGACAGATAAGTTAAGCCACGCCACCAGTGAATCCAATATGGATATGTATATACGGCAGATTACTCCCCTCAGGCTGGAAAATGACGTGATTTATTGTACTGTACCCAGCATTACCCTGCGTTCTGCTATTCAGCAGAATTTTTTGCCTATCATTTCAGCTGCTTTAAATGAAATTACAAATAATAATAACATACGTGTTGAATTTAACGTTGAAAACCAGAATAACCTGGACGTACCCAAAGAAAAGTACAAGGAAAAAAATCTTTTTGCAGACGAAGACAAAGCAAAAGAACCGGTTTATGAAAGCAATATCAACAAAAAACAGCGCTTTGATACGTTCGTGGTAGGTAATTCCAACCGCTTCGCCACAGCGGCAGCCCAGGCAGTAGCCAATAATCCCGGCAACGTTTATAATCCCTTATTTATTTACGGCAACTCCGGCCTGGGAAAAACCCATCTGATGCATGCCATCGGCAATGCTATTTTAGAAGCCAATCCCGGTGCAAAGGTCAGATACGTTACCAGTGAAACCTTTACCAATGAAATCATCAATGCCATTCAAAACCACACGGTAAAAGATTTTCAGGAAAAGTATCGCACCATTGACTGCCTTATCATCGACGATATCCAGTTTTTGGAAAACAAGGAACGGACCCAGGAAGAATTTTTCCATACATTCAACGCGTTGAAAGAATCTAATAAGCAAATTGTAATATCCTGCGACCGCAATCCCCAGAGTATGGATAAATTAGAGGAAAGGTTACGTTCCCGTTTTGCCAGTGGCCTTACTGTAGACATCCAGCCCCCTGATCTGGAGACCCGCATTGCTATCATACGCAAAAAAGCAGAAATAGAAAAAATTAATATACCAAACGAAGTAATCCAGACGATAGCTGTAAGTATTGATAATAATATCCGTATGATTGAAGGCGCTTTCAACCGGATTGTAGCATATGCAAGCATTATGCATCTTCCTATTGATATGAAAGTAACTGAAACGGTACTGAAAGATTTTGCTACCCGTACGCGCCAGAATATAACAATTGAAAAAATAATCAACCACATATGTAAATATTACAGTCTGCAGACGGATGATTTAATAGGTAAAAAAAGACCTAAAAATATAGCTTTGCCCAGACAGATAGCTATGTACCTGTGCAGAAGAATGACAGATTCCTCCCTTCCAAAAATAGGTTTATCTTTCGGCGGCAGGGATCACACTACAGTCATCCATGCCTATGAAAAAATTGAAAAGATGAGGAAAGAAGACAGAAGCTTCGACAGTCTCATGGAACAGTTTGAAGAACAGATACGTTCTGTCTGATTTTCTGCTTTCCCTGTTTATGACTGTGAAAAAAATGCTGATAATCTGTTACTTAACTGTGCAAAACTGTGAATAACTTTTCCTTCTGTTGATACTGTTTATAATCTTTTACACAGTATCTACAGTTTATGCACAGCAGACAATGCTTACTAAAAGACTGTTTTTCACACTTTTCCACACAATACACAATACTTACGATTACGATTAAAAAATTAAAATATTAAATAAAAAATGAATGAAAAAGAAAGGAATGTGAACAAATGAAATTTACATGTGTAACCACGGAATTGAATAAAGCGGTACAGTCTGTAATGCCAGCCATTGCAGTCAAGCCCAGCACACCAATATTTGGAGGTATGCACATCATTGCAGCCAACAATACATTAAGATTGGAAGGGATGGACATAAACCTGTCCATGAGCAATGAGATTAAAGCAGAAGTGGAAGAACCAGGCGAAATTGTCATTGCCGCGTCACGCTTTAACGATCTGGTCCGTAACTTTAACGGGGAAACAGTAAAGGTTACGAAATTTGAACATGATAATAATGTACGTCTGCAGTCCGGAAAAGCAGATTACAAAATTTTGCTGATGAACGTAAATGAATATCCTAAGTATCCTACCGTTGAAGCAAAGCAGTCTTTTGTTTTGGAAGAGGAAAAAATTAAAGAATTGATCAAAAAGACTGCTTTTGCCTGCTCAACTGATTCGGCCCGTCCCTTATTTACAGGTGTATTGTGCGAAATTAAAAATAATAAAATTACCTTCGTAGGCACTAATACCCACAGGCTGGCAATCCGTACGCTGGAAGCAGAGAATGCACCGGATATGAGTGTTATCATTCCCTCTATAGTTTTAAAGGAAATCAATAAAAACCTGAATGGAAAGTTACCTCAGGAAGTGACATTTTCTATTGTAATTAATCAGCTGATGGTTAAAATCGAAAACTGGTCCGTGGTTTCCCGTCTTATTGAAGGAAGATTTCCGGATTATAAGAGGGTCATTCCACCCCAGTTTACAGTTAAAACAAAAGTTAACGTTAAGGATCTGGCCGGTGCCGTCAGCCGTATGAGTCTCTGCAGCGGCAGTGAGAATGATTACAGTATTGTAAAAATCAGTATTAATTCTAATGAAATTAAAGTTATGTCCAGCAGTCCGGATGTTGGAACCGGTGAAGAAATTGTACCTTGCAAGACAGAAGGGAATCCGATTAATGTTGCATTTAATGCTGCTTACATTATGGATATTATGAAAAATATTGAAACGGATGAAGCGGAAATCAACTTAAATAATTCCCTGAGTCCGGTCTGCATAAAACCGACAAGTGATGAAGAATATATTTATATTGTAACTCCGGTAAGGGTTATTTTTTAAAAAATGAAAATTAATAAGCTTCAACTGGTAAATTTCCGCAATTATGATCATTGTGCAGTTGCATTTGATAAAATGGTAACTGTGTTTTACGGAAAAAACGGACAGGGAAAAACAAATCTTCTGGAGAGTATTTTTTATTCTGCTTTTGGTTTAAGCCACCGTACCAGTAAAGAAGATGAAATGATGAAATTTTCCACTGAAGGAATGGCTGTTCTTTTGGATTTTACGAAAGAAGATGGGACACACTCTGTAAAAATTAAAAAATACCTGGACAATGGAAAGTTTCATAAAGAAATTAAAATAGATGGGAGAAAGACCACAGCAAAAGATCATTACAGTTTTTTAAATACAGTGATGTTTTCTCCGGAAGACCTTCAAATCATTAAAGGCGACCCGGCTTTACGACGGCGCTTTATGGATATGGAGATTTCCCAGACAGATCCGGTTTATTACGAATTGCTTGTGCGGTACAGAAGACTGTTAAGGCAACGAAATTCCCTGTTAAAAGTAATCCGTGAACAAAATCAGTTGCAGGAACAGCTTGTTCCGTGGGATGAGGAAATATCCGGTATTGGATCTCAAATTTTAATTAAAAGACTGGAAAATCTTAAAAAACTGAAAAAAATTTCGATACCTACTTTTCATAATATTTCGGATAAGTCAGATTCTCTGGAAATTAAATATGAAATGAAAGGAAATAACGGGGAAACCTATTATCCGGAAGAAGAATCATTTCAGAATGTAAAAGATTTTTATATAAAAAGTCTGAAAGAACGCAGATTTAAGGATATTATGCAGGGAAGTACGGGAATTGGCGTTCACAGGGATGATTTTAAAACCTATATAAACAATGCAGACAGTAAATCGTTTGCTTCCCAGGGACAACAGCGCTGCTGTGCCCTGGCGCTGAAACTTTCCCAAATTGAATATGTGAAAGAGGTTTCAGGAGAGTATCCGGTACTTTTACTGGATGACGTGATGAGCGAACTGGATTCGTACAGACGCAGCCAGCTTATCACTTTTATCAATGATAAAGTGCAGACTATCATCACGGTAAACGATAAAACCCTGATTCCTGATTTTGGTTCAAACCAGTACTTTTATGTAGAAAAAGGAAGTATTAAAAATATTTAAATGGAAAATGTGGAAAAAATTGTACTGAAGATGGCCGGTTCCCAGACTAACCAAAACCAGTATAATCTTTTTAAAATGAAATCCTGCTGGGCAGATATAATTGGAAATAATAACGCAAAACATTGCGGTCCGGTTAAACTGGAGCGAAGAATTTTAACGCTGCAGGTTGACTCCTCTGTTTGGTCAAACCAGTTTATTTATTATAAAAGCCAGTTTATCCAACAAATCAATGTCTTTATGGGAACTGATTATGTCAAGGATATTAAGTTTACTTTAGGAAACAGCTTTAAAAAAAATAATACTAATTCAGGAAACACGAAAAGGGTTATAAAAGACAAACTTCAGATTCCTTCTCTGACAGCAAAAGAAAAGGAAGGGTTACAGTTAAAATTTTCCCATATAAAAAATGAAAACATAAGAAGTGCTATCATCGGCGTAGAAGAAAAAAGGATGGGGTTGGAAAAACTGTATGAGGAAGGAAAAATTAAAAAGTGCCCTGTTTGCGGAGAATATTTAAAAAATAATGAAACAATCTGTTATATCTGTGAAAGAAAAAGACTTCAGGAACTGGAAAACAGAATTCGGGACCAAATCCATAAAGAACCTTGGATCAAATGGTATGATTTAAATAAAATAATAAAATGTGATGAAGGAGAATTTAAAATAATTAAAAATGATATTAAACTGTACTATTTTGAAAAGATACGACTGCAAACAGCGGATGAACAGGAACAAAAGTTGGGAGTACAGTTAAAAGCTGAAAAACCGCTGGCATTAATTGAGGAACAGGAATATGAAAACATTCTGAAGTTCTTGCAAAAAGGAAAATAAAAAATGTATGTTCATTTGGGAGGAGGCTGCCTGATAAGGGCAGCAGAAATAATTGGTATTTTTTCAGTAAAGGAGAATAAAGAGTTTTATAAAGTATTAAAAAATGAAAAAGGCGAATATTACAAAGCTGAAAATCTGTCAGGAGACGGTATGATTGACAGCGTTGTGCTGACAGAAGATAAGATTTATTTATCAGGAATTTCAGCATTTACCTTACAAAAACGGATCAATGAAAACTTAATTTATTATAACGGAGGAAATAATGGCTGATATTAAGGAAACAGTAGTGCAGGCGAATGAAGATGCCGAAAAAATTCGCGCTGCAGAAGAAGCCAAACAGGTTGAAATTGAAAAGGAAATTAAAGAAGCTACCGGCGTGGAAGGTCAGTATGGCGCCAGCCAGATTCAGGTTCTGGAAGGACTGGAAGCCGTACGGAAACGTCCCAGTATGTATATTGGCAGCATTTCCAGCCGCGGACTGCATCATCTGGTATCAGAAGTTGTAGATAACAGTATCGATGAGGCGCTGGCTGGTTTTTGCGATACCATTGAAGTTACCATTAATGCAGATAACAGCATTACGGTTGTGGATAATGGCCGCGGTATCCCTGTTGATATGCACAAAACAGGTAAACCTGCGGTAGAAGTTGTTATGACAGTCCTACATGCAGGCGGCAAATTCGGTGATGGCGGTTATAAAGTATCCGGCGGTCTGCATGGCGTTGGCGTATCCTGTGTAAACGCCCTGTCTGAAAAAATGGAAGTTGAAGTACGCCGCGACGGAAAACGATACGGTATTGAATTCATGCAGGGCAAAACCAGTAAGGCCTTATATGAAATCGGCGAAGCGGGTACTACCGGGACTACTGTACATTTTATTCCGGACCGTACGATTTTCACCGAAACGGTATATGATTATGATATTTTACGCCTGCGCCTGCGGGAGCTGGCCTTTTTAAATAAAGGCGTTACCATTTCCCTGCAGGATGAACGTGACGGACGGGGTGAAACTTTCCATTTCAGCGGCGGTATTATTGAATTTGTAAAATATGTAGATGCCAACAAAGATAAAATCAACGCAGAACCGATTTACGTGGAAGGTGTAAAAGACACCAATATTGTGGAAGTAGCCATGGAGTATACTGACAGCTATACAGAAAATATTTTCAGCTACGTAAACAATATCAACACAGAAGAGGGAGGCACTCATTTAAGCGGTTTTAAACAGGCGCTGACACGTTCCATCAATGATTATGCACGTAAAAACAATTTACTGAAAGAAAGTGATGAAAATCTCAGCGGCGATGACTGCCGTGAAGGTATTACAGCGGTAATCAGCATTAAAGTGCAGGAACCCCAGTTTGAAGGTCAGACAAAAACAAAACTGGGCAACAGTGAAATACGCGGCATCGTAGATAATCTGGTGACAGAACAGCTGGAAGAGTTCTTTGAGGAACATCCCAGCGAAGCAAGAAAGATTATTGAAAAAGCGGTGATGGCTTCCCGGGCCAGGGCTGCTGCCCGCAAGGCCAGGGATCTGACCCGGAGAAAGAGCATTTTGGAAAGCAGCAGTCTTCCCGGCAAGCTGGCGGACTGTCAGAGTAAAGATAATACTATGACGGAAATTTATCTGGTGGAAGGTGATTCTGCAGGTGGCAGCGCCAAGCAGGGACGTGACCGTAAATTCCAGGCTATTTTGCCATTGCGGGGTAAAATATTAAATGTAGAAAAAGCCCGTCTGGACCGTATGCTCTCCAGTGATGAAATCAAAAATATGATTACTGCCTTTGGCTGTGGTATCGGGGAAGATTTTGACATTGCAAAAGCACGGTATGGGAAAATCATTATCATGACCGATGCCGACGTGGACGGCGCCCATATTGCGACACTGCTGCTTACTTTCTTCTACCGGTATATGAAACCGTTGATTACAGAGGGTCATGTTTATATTGCCAAACCTCCCCTGTACCTGGTTAAAAAAGGGCAGAAAGCTCACCGTTACGCTTACACGGATGAAGAGCTGCGGGTATGCATGGATGAAATTGGCAGCGACAAGAAAAACGTATCAGTTCAGCGTTACAAAGGTCTGGGTGAAATGAATCCGGAACAGTTGTGGGAGACCACTATGGATCCCCAGTATCGTACTTTGCTGCAGGTAACGTTAAGTGATGCGGCTGAAGCAGACGCCGTCTTCTCTATTCTGATGGGGGATAAGGTTGAACCACGCCGTCAGTTCATTGAAGAAAACGCCACAAAGGCGGTACTTGATTTATAAAATTGGAGAGTAATCGTGAAAATCAGAAAGAATCTTTCCGATGCGGATATGTTCCGCGGTATGGAGGAAGAAGAAAGTTTTGAAACAGCTTTGTTAAGCGATGACAGCCGACGCGTAAAGTTGCGTAAGAATTCTTCCGCAATTAAAAAAGAGGCAGAGGCCATGATGCTTCCGCCGGAAGCAATAGAAAAACTGAACCGCTGTCTGCTGGAAGTCAGCATGGAATGGCTGAAAGGCAAGGGTGGGGACGTAGATTGGAAAGTTATAAAGGAAGGAACCAGCATTATTATTAAACCGGCTCCTGCCAAAAAGAAGGTACGGCTATGAATAAAATTTTCTTTCCCCAGGGTACGCTGCGTATTGAAGATAGCAAGCCGGTACAGGAAATTGCTTTTTCTGTATGCGGAGGTCGGAAACCTGCGGGAGGCTGGCTTAAAATGACAGCGGAGAAGCTGCCGGGAATGCCTGAATTTTTTGCGGCGGACAAGGGATTGAACTATTATAATGCTGCTGCATTTTTACCGGACAAAGTCATCGGCGACGGTGACAGTGCCGACCCAGTCCTCTGGCAGCAGGCAGTAAAAAGCGGAAAAGCCTGTGTTTATCCTAAAAATAAAGATAAAACAGACCTACAGCTTCTGCTGGAAATACTACCTTCTGAAAAAATGTGGATTATTTCCGGAATCTACGGAGGACGTCTGGACCATCTGCTAAGCGCCATTGAAACATTGGGTACGGCAGCGTTGCAGCAAAACCGCACCATCGTGCTGGCGGATGAAAGGGAAATCACGGTTTTTGTACCGGCAGGAGTAAACATAGAGTTTTATCCCCCTGTGGAAGAAACACCGGTAGCCGTTTCCCTGCTGGCTTTAACGGAAAAGTGCAAAGTTTCCCTGACAGGCACGAAATGGCAATTGGAAGAAAAAGAACTGAGCCGCGCTAATCCATATGCGATCAGCAATGAAATGAGTGAAGCAGAACAGAGGAAGGAATTTCCCCATGTTTCATTTACCTGCCATACAGGCATGACGGTTTTTTATGTAGCGGGTTAAATTAAATCAAATTATAGAAAGCAAATGATAATTATTAAAATTATTTTATAAAAAGTGATATATGAGGTGATACAGTGGACGACACGACAAAGACTCCTGAACAGGAGAATATAAATGAAAAGACAGACGCTATGATGACCGATGATGGTTATATCGCTTCTGGCGGTAAAATTGAAGAAGTTGATTTAACGAATAAAATGAAAGATTCCTATATCAACTACGCCATGAGCGTTATTGTACAGCGTGCATTGCCGGACGTAAGGGATGGATTGAAGCCGGTTCACCGGCGTATTCTGTACGCTATGCAGGAAGCGGGAATGACATCTAACCGTCCCTATAAAAAATCGGCACGTATCGTCGGTGAAGTGTTAGGTAAATATCATCCGCACGGTGATTCTTCTGTTTATGATGCTACCGTACGCCTGGCCCAGGATTTTAATACCCGTTATCTGCTGGTGGACGGGCATGGCAACTTCGGCAGTGTGGACGGCGACAGCCCGGCAGCCATGCGTTATACGGAAGTCCGTATGACGAAAGTTGCGGAAGCCATGCTGGAAGACATAGAAAAAGACACAGTGGAATTTGGGCCTAACTACGATGAATCCTTAAAAGAGCCCTCCGTATTACCGGCTAAGATACCGGCCCTGCTGGTAAACGGTTCTGCAGGTATTGCCGTTGGCATGGCTACCAACATCCCGCCTCATAACCTACGGGAAGTAGTCCAGGGCATTGATATGCTGATTGACAATCCGGACGTTACGGTAGATGAGCTGATGAGTGCTGTCAAAGGTCCGGATTTTCCAACGGGCGCTACTATTTTGGGCAGGGAAGGAATCCGTCAGGCCTATGCTACAGGCAGAGGTATTATCAAAGTAAGGGCTAAGGCCGAAATTGAGCCTATGGCAAAAAACAAACACCGTATCGTAGTAACGGAAATTCCTTATCAGGTAAACAAAGCCAGGTTACTGGAGAGTATTGCCAATCTGGTAAAAGACGGTGTCATCGAAGGCATCACGGATCTGAGGGACGAATCGGACCGCCGCGGTATGCGTATCGTAGTGGAACTGCGGGCGGACGTGGTTCCCGATGTCATTCTCAATAAATTATATAAACATACCCAGATGCAGGATTCCTTTGGTGTCATCCTGCTGGCACTGGTAGATAACAAGCCGAAGATTCTGAATCTGAAACAGATTCTGGAATGCTATGTACGTCATCAGAAGGATGTTGTAACCAGGCGTACCCGTTACGATCTGGCAAAAGCAAAAGAACGGGCTCATATTTTAGAAGGTCTGAAGATTGCACTGGATCATCTGGATGAAGTGATCCATACTATCCGCAACAGCGCCAATGCGGAAATTGCCAAAGCTTCCCTGATGGAAAAATTCAACCTTTCTGACCGTCAGTCCCAGGCTATTCTGGATATGCGCCTGCAACGCCTGACCGGTCTGGAACGCAAGAAGATTGACGACGAGTATGTAGATATACTGCAGACCATTGATTATCTGGAAGGCGTATTGGCAGACGAGCAGAAAGTGTTAGATATCATTAAGAAAGACCTGAAAGAAAAAGCAGATAAGTTTGGGGACGACCGCCGGACAGAAATTGTTGACGATACCGGGGATATGGATGTGCTGGACCTGATTGCGGATGAAGAAATCGTCATTACCCTTAGCAACCAGGGCTATATCAAACGCCAGACACCGGATAATTTCCGCAAGCAGCAGCGGGGCGGTATCGGTAAAAAGGGTGGCAGCGGCAAGAAGGAAGATGATTTTACCCAGTATCTGTTCCTTGCTACCACTCACAATTACGTATTGTTCTTTACCAACAAAGGACAGGTTTACACGTTGCGGGGTTACCAGATTCCGGAAGCCAGCCGCACAGCAAAGGGTTCTGCTATTATCAACCTGCTGCAGCTGAGTCCCGGTGAAAAGATTACCGCTGTAATCAATGTTTCCGAATTTGAAGATAATAAGTACCTGTTCATGGCGACTGACAGAGGCACAGTAAAACGCTGCAAGCTGACAGACTTCTCCTTTGTGAGGCGCAGCGGCCTGAAAGCCATTGTACTGAACGAGGACGAAGAGCTGATCAGCGTCAGGATGACGGACGGCAATGCTTCCATATTGATGGCCACCCGGGACGGCATTGCAATCCATTTCAGTGAGGAAGATGTACGTTGCATGGGCCGTGCTGCCCATGGTGTGCGGGGGATCAATCTTGGACTCCACGATACGGTTGTGGCCATGGATTACGCATACGATCCGGAAAGCGAAGTGCTGACAGTAACAGAATACGGTCAGGGTAAACGGACGAAGCTTTCAGAATACACCAAACAGACCCGGGGCGGTAAAGGCCGTATCAATTACAAGCTCACAGCCAAAACCGGGGAAGTTGTGGGTATGACGGTTGTAAATCCGAAAGACGAGCTATATATTATTACCGCAGCAGGCATTGTGATTCGTATGGATGTGGACCAGTTGCGTAAGTTAGGCCGTAACACGCAGGGCGTAAACGTGATTACCCTGCGGGAAGGAGACAAGGTTACTTCGATTGCTGCTGTGGAATCAGAAGAAGAAATTGTAAAGGAATAAGTAAGATGAATTTTTTCAGAGAAACAGATGTAGTTGTAATTGGCGGCGGCATTGTAGGCACAGCTATATTGCGGGAACTTTCCAGGTATGACCTGCGCTGTATTTTGGTAGAGAAGGAACCGGACGTAGCTTCGGGTACCACCAAGGCTAACAGCGCTGTGCTGCATGCAGGCTTTGACGCGCCTACGGGCAGCTGGAAGCAGAAAACAAATGTCCGGGGCAATGTACTGTATCATCAGTTACAGGAAGAACTTGACCTGGATATTAAATGGACCGGCAGTCTGGTGGTGGCTACCAATGCGGAGGAAGAGCAGAAACTGCAGGTATTGATGGAACGGGGTAACGCAAATGGCGTCCCAGGTCTGCAGATTTTAACAAAAGCAGAGGTGTTGGAAAAGGAGCCGAACCTGACAACCGCCAGCGCTGCCTTGTGGGCTCCCACGGCTGGTGTGATATGGCCTTTTGGTTGTGCAGTTGCATTTGCCCAATGCGCAGTACAGAACGGGGCTGAGGTAATCCGTGATTGCGCCGTTACCGGTTTTGTGAAAGAGGACGGGGCTGTAACAGTAGTAAACACAACAAAAGGCGCTATCCAAACAAAAGTTGTGATCAATGCGGCAGGCGTCTATGCAGAAGAGATAGCAAAACTGGCGGGAGATGATTCCTTTGTCATCACGCCCCGCAAAGGTGAATATATTCTGTTTGACAAGACGGCGGCGTCTTCGATGGTGTATGGGGTTGTGTTCCCCTGTCCCAGCGAAAAGAGCAAAGGCATTTTAGTGTGCACTACTACCCATGGAAATACCTTTATCGGACCAAACGCTAATGAACAAATAAGCAAAGAGGACACATCCGTAACACCGGACGGTATGGATGAAATAATTGCCGGTGCCAGAAAGTTAGTTCCCAATCTGCCTATGGGGGCATGTATTACGGTATTTGCAGGGCTGCGGGCAGTTTCCGATACAGGAGATTTTATCCTGGGCGCATCCAGGATTCCGGGCTTCTTTAACGCTGCTGGCATTCAGAGTCCGGGTATAGCGGCAGCCCCGGCTATCGCGGAAGTGGTGGTGGAGGCTCTTGGAAAAGAAATGTTGCTGCGTAAAAAGGCTGCCTGGAATGGCCGGTTGCCGAAGAAGACAGCCTTTAACCGTATGACTGCTTCTGAAAAACAGAAAGCGATTCAGAAGAACCCATTGTATGGCCGTGTAATCTGCCGTTGCGAAACCGTGACGGAAGGCGAGATTGTCGATGCTATCCATGAACCGGTGGGCGCCTGTACGGTAGACGGCATAAAGCGGCGTACACGGGCCGGGATGGGCCGCTGCCAGGGCGGTTTCTGCGGTCCCAGGGTGACACAGATACTGGCACGGGAATTGGATATTCCTGTGGAAAAAGTGCTGAAGGAACGACAGGGGTCGGAACTGTATTTTAAAAAGTTTTAGTAAGCGAAGAGTAAAGCTGCAAGAGCTGAAAGATGAAAGAAGTTAACAACGGTTTTGGCGTTGGAGTTGAAATTAAAATGAAATTGTATGACGTAGTAATTGTAGGCGGCGGCCCCGGCGGTTTATCTGCCGCTTACGCAGCGTATCAGAATGGTGCAAAAAAAATACTGGTGCTGGAACGGGACCGGGAACTGGGTGGCATTTTACAGCAGTGCATCCATAACGGGTTCGGCCTGCATCATTTTAAGGAAGAATTGACGGGCCCCGGTTATGCAGGGCGCTGTATTGACCTGGTCAAAGATAAAAAGGAAATTGAAACCATGACGGACACCATGGTGCTTTCTGTTACCAAAGATAAACAGGTAACGGCGGTAAGCCCGTTGAAAGGTTTATTTACCGTACAGGGAAAAACGGTAATCCTGACCATGGGTTGCCGGGAACGTACCCGGGGCGCCATCCGTACGGCAGGGGAACGTCCGGCCGGTGTGTTTACGGCAGGCGCGGCCCAGCGCATGGTAAATATGGAAGGCTATCTTCCCGGGAAAAAGATAGTGATTCTGGGTAGTGGCGATATCGGGCTCATCATGGCCCGCCGTATGAGCCTGGAGGGTTGCAAGGTGCAGGCGGTCTGTGAGATTTGTCCCTATTCCAACGGACTGACCCGGAACATGGTACAGTGTTTATATGACTTTGAGATTCCGCTGTATCTGTCCCATACGATTTTGAATATCAAAGGCCGGGACCGGGTGGAAGGCGTTACGGTGGCAAAGGTGGATGAAAAGATGCGCCCCATTCCCGGTACGGAGTTTGATATTGAATGCGATACCCTGCTGTTGTCTGTAGGGCTGATTCCGGAAAATGAACTGTCCATGGCCGCCGGTGTGGAAATCGCGCCTTTTACCAATGGGCCCAGGGTAGACCAGCGGAGGCAGACAAACCTGCCAGGTATCTATGCCGCCGGCAATGTAGTACATGTGCATGACCTGGTGGACTTTGTTTCCGATGAGGCAGAGATTGCCGGAAAATTTGCCGCGCTGGAGGCCCAGGGAAAACTGATACCGGCTGTGAACACGGTGGAAGTTTCTCCTGTTAACGGTGTCCGTACCTGTGTACCGCAGGTGCTTCACCTGCCGGAAGAAGGGGAAACGGTACGTCTTTTCATGCGGGTAGGTGCCCCGGATCGCAAGGTTACGCTGGAAGTGAAATGCGGCGATGAAGTACTTGTGAAAAAGATGCTGCCGGTGGTAAAACCCAGTGAAATGGTTACGCTGGATATACCTGCAGAAAAGACGGCGCTGATGCATGACAAGATTACAGTGGGTCTGCAGCCGAAGTAAACTTGAACAAATATTATTGTAAAGCGTACAACATGCTGAATCGTTAATTAATTTGGGATATAATTTAGGAAAGAGACAAGGAAATGGAAACAAAAGTAATGAATTGCATCATGTGTCCCATGGGATGCGAAATGACTGTCACTATAGAAAACGGGAAGTTTGTCAGCGTGACGGGCAACACCTGTCCCAGGGGCGCCAAATATGCAGAAACGGAAGTGACAGATCCCCGGCGTATGCTGACGACTACGGTTAGGATTCAAGGCGGCTTGTTACCGTTGCTGCCGGTGGTTTCGGCAGATGTGCTGCCCAAAGGAAAGATTGCGGAGTGTGTGGCGTACTTGCGGAATGTAATCGTGCAGGCGCCGGTGAAGGCCGGGGATGTGATCGTACCGGATATTTTGGGCCTGGGCGTTAATATTGTGGCCAGCAGGGATATGTAGGAACGATATGCTGTGCAGGAAAGTATTTAATGGTTATTTATTGAAATCTAGTAGCTACATTTTATAAATTCTTTTAAAAGATAAAAATATTTCTGAAAAAATGGTTTTTGTAGCTTTTTTGTGTTATAATATATTATATTAATAAAAGTATAAACAGTAATATATTTTTTAGTAGTTAAAATAAATTAAGGGAGGGTCCATAGTGTCTGAGTCAAAGTCATTTCAGGAAAAGTGTCGGCGTTTAGGCGCAAAAGTCAAGTATTACCGTACCATCGCAGGTATGAACCAAACTGTATTAGCGACCAAACTTGGCATATCCTATCAATATCTGAGCCGGATTGAATGTGGGAAGCAAAGTCCCAGTTTCCCGTTGTTAGTTTCTCTGGCAGAGGCGTTAAAGATTGACCTGGCCGATTTGGTCAGCGATAAAGATATTGGGCGATTTTAAACCCAAAAGATATTAGTTTTTATAAAATTTTATAAAAAAGTTAAACATAACGGTATTATCTTCAATACCGTTATGTTTTTTACAAAAAAAGCCCGGAACCGCTGGTAAGCGTCCGGGCTAATAATATAATTTTTAATCTATTACACTTTATCTTCAGTCGATAGTCCAATTAACCTGATTGGTATGCAAGTAATGCTCTGCTTTTTCAGATAAGGGTTTGTCCAGGAAGTTTTTATACAGTTCCTGAATATACGGGTTTTCATAAGAAACGCGAAGCTTGGAACGTTTGTCAAGATCTTTCAGATAATTTCCGCGTTCCCATGCCAGTTCTTCGCCTTCATGGATAGGCTGGCCGCCGCCGCCGCTGCAGCCACCGGGACAGGCCATAACTTCCACGAAGTCGTAATGTGCAGAACCATTTTTAATGGCTTCGACAAGATCCCGGGCGCAACCCAGGCCGCTGGTGACAGCCAGGCGCAGAGTAACGCCGGCCACGGTAACTTCTGTTTCACGCCAGCGATCCAACCATTTCCACTGGATGAAATTATCCGGGTTTGGCGGATTATTCCCTGTCAGCATATAATATGCATTACGGACTGCAGCTTCCATTACGCCACCGGTGGTACCAAAGATAACGGCGCCGCCGGTTCCTTCTCCCAGGGGTTTGTCAAAGGCTTCCGGCTTTAGCTTGGCAATATCAACATTGGCAGCTTTTAACATACGGACTAATTCCCGGGTTGTAATAACATAATCGGTGTCTTTTAGGCCGGGCTCACTGTTGACTTCCGGTACATCGGCTTCGTATTTTTTGGCTACGCAGGGCATGACGGCCACACAGACGATTTTTTCCGGTGAAACATTCAGCAATTTGGCATAATAACTTTTTGCAATTGCGCTGAACATTGACATAGGCGATTTGGAAGTGGACATGTAGTGGACCATTTCCGGATATTCTTTTTTCAGGAATCGGATCCAGCCGGGGCAGCAGGAAGTAAACATGGGAACAGGATACTTGCCTGCATTTTCAATATGCTCAATTAATTCAGCACTTTCTTCCATTATAGTAAGGTCTGCGGAGAAGTTTGTGTCAAATACGTAATCAAAGCCCAGGTGGCGCAGAGCAGCCGCCAACTTTTCCGGAGTAGCCATTTCTCTGGGAACATTGGCTTCTTCGGCCCAGGCGGTACGTACAGCAGGCGCAGGTTGCACGATGACGATTTTTTCCGGATCCGACAGAGCGTTCCAGATTTTATCTGTGTCGTCCCGTGCGCTTAATGCGGCGACCGGGCAATGGGTGATGCATTGTCCGCATAGGGTGCAGGTGTTTTGTACCATGCCGACCCGGGTACGTTTTCCGGTATTGACCAGATCCCAGACATGCATGTTCTGCACTTGGTCGCAAACTTGGATGCAACGCATGCATTGCACACATTTTGTTTCGTCGCGGTTCAGCGGGAAAGCATTATCCCAGGCTTTCTGCCGGTATTTTTTGGGGTAGGTGTCCATATTTATACCTAGCTGAGCTGCAACCCGCTGCAGTTGACAGTTACCGTTACGTGGACATGAAGGGCAGTTGCAGTTATGCTGGGATAAAATCAGTTCAACATTTAAACGACGGGCCATCCGGACCTTTGCAGAGCGGGTAGAAATTTCCATACCTTCCCGTACTTTTGTGTTGCAGGAAGAAACCAGACGTTGCTGGCCTTTCACTTCTACCAGGCATAAACGGCAGGCGCCGATTTCATTCAGACCTTCAAGATAGCATAAAGTGGGAATAGAAAAACCATTTTCGCGGGCTGCCTGCAGAATCGTGATGTCGTCACGGACCTGCAGATTCTTTTTATCTATAATGATATTTACCATGGTAAATTCCCTCCCTGCTTTAAGGCGCCGAGGCCGAATTTATCACACCGGAGACAACGAAGTGCTTCCTGTTTTGCTTCTGTTTCGGAAAGCCCCCGGCCTACCGCTTTGAAATCGAGTTTTCGGATACCGGCTTCCCGGTCTTTTATGTTGCAGCGCCCGCAGGGTTTGCGGTCAATAAAGTGAGGAGCTGCGGCCTGAACGCCGAAATCCAGTTTATGATTGAAGCCGAGATACCGGTCAATGTTGATGGCTGCTACTTTACCTGCGGCAATGGAACGAATGAGGGTAGCAGGACCGGTAACGCAGTCGCCACCTGCGAAGATACCATTGCTTCCGGCAATGGAGCCGTCGGCCATTGCGTCGATAACGCCCTTTTTGACCGGAATGCCCTGTTGATTGAAGTGCTGCCATTCGATATCCTGACCGATGGCAGAGACAATCAAATCACAGGCAAGTTCCAGTACCGGTTCCGGTGCGTCGTAAGGTTTGGGGCGGCCGCCTTCGATAGGTCCTGCGATCTGCGGACGCAGGGCCAGTGCTTTTACGTGGCCGTTTTCATCTGTTTCTACATGGTCGGGCGCATACAACTGCATCAGTTCGCAGCCTTCGGCTATTGCACCGTCGATTTCTTCATCCAGAGCCGGCATATCGGCGCGGCTGCGGCGGTATGCGATATACACCTTTTCCGCGCCTAGGCGTATCGAAGTGCGGGCAACGTCCATAGCTACATTGCCGCCGCCTACGATAATGACTCTTTTGCCCGTGAGGTCGGGTGGATTACCGTATCCTACTTCACGTAATATATCAATGGCAGAAATGACGCCAGCGCTTTCTTCTCCGGGAATACGCATTTTTTTTGCGTTATGTGCGCCAAAAGCCAGATAGACAGCGTCGTATTCTTTTCGCAAATCTTCAACTGTAAAATCTTTACCGACAGAAATACCGAATTGTGTTTTGACGCCGGTAGAGAGGATATGGTTAATGTCCGCATCCAGATATTCACGCGGCAGACGGTAAGCCGGGATTCCATATCTGATCATACCGCCCAGTTTGTCCAGGCGTTCCATAATAGTAACCTGGTGTCCCATCAGCTGCAGGTAATAAGCAGCAGTCAGGCCGCCTGGGCCGCCGCCTACGATGGCGACTTTTTTGCCGGTTTCCGGCAGGCGTTTGGGAGCGGGAACGGATTTTATGTGTTCTGCTGCGTAACGTTTTAAACCGCAAATGTTGATGGCATCGTCAATCATGTTACGACGGCAGTTTGTTTCGCAGGGATGTTCGCATACGAAACCGCAAGATGCGGGAAACGGATTGTCTTTTCTGATCAAACGGATTGCGTCTTCGTTGCGGCCGTCAGCAATTAATGAAAGATATCCGGGGATATCGACGTGTGCCGGGCAGGCTACACGGCAGGGTACCGGCTGGTTCTGATGCATCAGGCAGTCGTGGTGCTGAATGTGTTCCTGATATTCGTCTGCAAAGGCTGCCAGGCTGTTCAATACAATTTCGGCAGCGCCGTAACCGATAGCGCAGTCTGCGGAAAGGAAAATACTTTCAGCAGTTTTACGCAATATTTCCAGATCTTCCGGGGACGCTTCGTTATCCAGTATTTTTTCAAGCAAATCTCCCAATGGTCCCAAACCGATACGGCAGGGAACGCATTTGCCACAACTCTGGGTGTGGCACATGCGTACAAAGGAGAGGGTGATGTCAATTGGACAAACACCGCCGGGACTGGCTTCGAGGCGACCTTCCATGGTCTGGTACATTGCGTCGAGAACTTTTTGGGACTTCTCGGGAATGTCCAGTGTAATTTTGCTCATGATGATTACCTTCCTCTGTAAGCAGGATATTTTTGTGTTTTCTGCTTTCATTCTAGTATACCATATTTTCTAAAATTAACAAAATATAATACACGCTATTAAATATAAAGACCAGTAGATTCAGTTCCACCAAAAAAATGTAAAGTTTTTAACAAAAAGATGTTGACAAGGGAAAAAAGAAGTGCTATTATAATCAAGTCGTCGAAAGATGAATTCTACGTCGGGGTACTTTTCTGAAGCTCTTCGCGAGCGAAGAAAAGTACAGAACGTAGAAAAGTGGTTGACAACATCGTTGCGATGTAGTAAACTATGCAAGTCGTCAGCCGACGACATAGGAACCTTGAGAACCGAATAACGAACCAGAAGAATGTGCGGGCGCGTCCTCTGTAAGAGGAGGACGAGTCCAAAGAAGTCAATAAATTCTGAAACAACAGTAAGAGCCGAATCGGCTTTCTGTAAGGATATTATGGAGAGTTTGATCCTGGCTCAGGACGAACGCTGGCGGCGTGCCTAACACATGCAAGTCGAACGGGGATTTTGTTTCGGCAGAATCCTAGTGGCGAACGGGTGAGTAACGCGTAGGCAACCTGCCCCCCGGATTGGGACAACACGCCGAAAGGTGTGCTAATACCGGATACGAAGACGGGATCGCATGGTTCCGTTTTGAAAGATGGCCTCTGTTTATAAGCTATCGCCGGGGGATGGGCCTGCGTCCGATTAGCTGGTTGGTGGGGTAACGGCCCACCAAGGCAACGATCGGTAGCCGGTCTGACGGCCACATTGGGACTGAGACACGGCCCAGACTCCTACGGGAGGCAGCAGTGGGGAATCTTCCGCAATGGGCGCAAGCCTGACGGAGCAACGCCGCGTGGGTGAGGAAGTTTTTCGGAACGTAAAGCCCTGTTGTACCCGACGAATGTATATGCTATGAACAACGGGATATAATGACGGTAGGGTACGAGGAAGCCACGGCTAACTACGTGCCAGCAGCCGCGGTAATACGTAGGTGGCAAGCGTTGTCCGGAATTATTGGGCGTAAAGCGCATGTAGGCGGTGCCTTAAGTCTGTCGTGAAACTGCGGGGCTTACCCCCGTATGGCGATGGAAACTGTGGCACTTGAGTGCAGGAGAGGAAAGGGGAACTCCCAGTGTAGCGGTGAAATGCGTAGATATTGGGAAGAACACCGGTGGCGAAGGCGCCTTTCTGGACTGTGTCTGACGCTGAGATGCGAAAGCCAGGGTAGCGAACGGGATTAGATACCCCGGTAGTCCTGGCCGTAAACGATGGGTACTAGGTGTGGGAGGTATCGACCCCTTCCGTGCCGGAGTTAACGCAATAAGTACCCCGCCTGGGGAGTACGGCCGCAAGGCTTAAACTCAAAGGAATTGACGGGGGCCCGCACAAGCGGTGGAGTATGTGGTTTAATTCGACGCAACGCGAAGAACCTTACCAGGTCTTGACATCGACTGCAAGGGACAGAGATGTCCCCCTCTCTTCGGAGACAGGAAGACAGGTGGTGCATGGCTGTCGTCAGCTCGTGTCGTGAGATGTTGGGTTAAGTCCCGCAACGAGCGCAACCCCTATCCTATGTTACCATCATTAAGTTGGGGACTCATAGGAGACTGCCAGGGACAACCTGGAGGAAGGCGGGGATGACGTCAAGTCATCATGCCCCTTATGTCCTGGGCTACACACGTACTACAATGGCCGGCAACAGAGGGAAGCGAAGCCGCGAGGCGGAGCGAACCCCAAAAACCCGGTCCCAGTTCGGATCGCAGGCTGCAACCCGCCTGCGTGAAGTCGGAATCGCTAGTAATCGCAGGTCAGCATACTGCGGTGAATACGTTCCCGGGCCTTGTACACACCGCCCGTCACACCACGAAAGTTGGAAACACCCGAAGCCGGTGGGGTAACCTTAGGGAGCCAGCCGTCTAAGGTGGGTCGGATGATTGGGGTGAAGTCGTAACAAGGTAGCCGTATCGGAAGGTGCGGCTGGATCACCTCCTTTCTAGGGAGAGCATGCTGTGTGAGAAAGACACAGCGTAATCTTCGGTCGGGCACATTCATTCTGGTTTCGTTGTTTGGTCCTGAGGGTTCCGTAAGGGACTTTCAGTATTTGGACTTTGAAAACTGAACAGAAGAGACGAAAACACGAAGCCTTGTCACGGGAGATGAGCCGTGGTGAGGCGACCTCAGAATCGAAGCGAAAGCAGAGAAGAGAGAAATTAACGAGTCAAAGGCAAAAGATGCCTTAGCAGGCAAGAAGAGAAATCAAGCTACTAAGGGCATACGGTGGATGCCTTGGCGCCATGAGCCGACGAAGGACGCGATAAGCTGCGAAAAGCCGCGGGGAACTGCAAATGAGTATAGATCCGCGGATGTCCGAATGGGGGAACCCGGCAGCCGTCATGGGCTGTCACCCTTTAGAGGGAGGGAACCCGGTGAACTGAAACATCTAAGTAGCCGGAGGAGAAGAAATCAAACGAGATGCCCACAGTAGCGGCGAGCGAAGGGGGCAGAGCCTAAACCGTTCACCTTCGGGTGAGCGGGGTTGCGGACCGGCGGGATCAAGTGAGTTGTTAGCGGAAGCTTCTGGAAAGGAGCGCGGGAGAGGGTAAGAGCCCCGTACGCGAAAACGACGAGCAAGAGGCCGGAATCCAGAGTACCACGGGTCACGGGGAATCCTGTGGGAAGCAGGGGGGACCACCCTCCAAGGCTAAAGACTGCATGGCGACCGATAGCGCATAGTACCATGAGGGAACGGTGAAAAGAACCCCGGGAGGGGAGTGAAAGAGAACCTGAAACCGTATGTCTACAAGCAGTCGGAGCGAAAGCGACGGCGTGCCTATTGAAGAATGAGCCAACGAGTTGCGTGTGCCGGCGAGGTTAAGCAGGAGATGCGGAGCCGGAGGGAAACCGAGTCTGAAGAGGGCGTCAGAGTCGGTGCACGCAGACCCGAAACTGTAGTGATCTACGCATGGCCAGACTGAAACGCAGGTAAAATTGCGCGGAGGGTCGAACCGGGACATGTTGAAAAATGTTCGGATGAGCTGTGCGTAGGGGTGAAATTCCAATCGAACGCAGAGATAGCTGGTTCTCCTCGAAATAGCTTTAGGGCTAGCCTCACGCAGTAAGCGCGGGCGGTAGAGCACTGATCGGGCTAGGGGCCGTAATGGTTACCGAACCCTGTCAAACTCCGAATGGCGGCGCTGCAGAGCGTGGGAGTCAGACTACGAGTGATAAGATCCGTGGTCAAAAGGGAAACAGCCCAGCCCATCAGCTAAGGTCCCCAATGCCGTACTAAGTGGAAAAGGATGTGGGGATTCCTAAACAACCAGGATGTTGGCTCAGAAGCAGCCACCATTTAAAGAGTGCGTAATAGCTCACTGGTCGAGAGTCCCTGCGCCGAAGATTCCCGGGGCTGAAGTACGGAACCGAAGCTATGGATGCAGGCGTGTGCCTGCGTGGTAGAGGAGCGTTCCTATTGGGTCGAAGCCGTCTTGTAAGAGAGGGTGGACTGGTAGGAAGTGAGAATGTTGGCATGAGTAGCGAAAAGGGCGGTGAGAATCCGCCCCACCGAAAGCATAAGGATTCCTGGGCAACGCTCGTCGTCCCAGGGTAAGTCGGGGCCTAATCCGAGGCAAGAGGCGTAGGAGATGGACATCCGGTTGAGAATCCGGAACCGGCAGCGATCGTCTGAGCGAGGGAGTGACACAGGAAGGCAGGCCCGCACGGGGATGGAAGTCCGTGTGCAAGCGTGCGGCGCGGGGTACAGGCAAATCCGTACCCTGTAAGCGCGAGGCGTGACGCGGAGCCACCAGCGATGGAGGCGAAGGGGCTGTACCTACACTGTCGAGAAAAGCTTCTAGCAAGAGAGCTGCCGCCCGTACCGTAAACCGACACAGGTATGCGGGGAGAGGATCCTAAGGTGCGCGGGAGAACCCTCGTTAAGGAACTCGGCAAAATGTACCCGTAACTTCGGGATAAGGGTAGCCACGGGTGGTGAAACATTTTACATGTGGAGCGATTTGTGGCCGCAGAGAAGAGGCCCAAGCGACTGTTTACCAAAAACTTAGGTGCCTGCCAAAGCGAAAGCTGACGTATAGGTGCTGACACCTGCCCAGTGCCGGAAGGTTAAGGAAGGGGGTCAGGGGCAACCTGAAGCCCTCGACCGAAGCCCCGGTGAACGGCGGCCGTAACTATAACGGTCCTAAGGTAGCGAAATTCCTTGTCGGGTAAGTTCCGACCCGCACGAAAGGTGTAACGATTTGGGCGCTGTCTCAACGAGGGACCCGGTGAAATTGAAATACCTGTGAAGATGCAGGTTACCCGCGACTGGACAGAAAGACCCCATGGAGCTTTACTGCAACCTGGCATTGGGTTCTGATATTGCACGCACAGGATAGGTGGGAGGCACGGAAGCAAGAGCTTTGGCTTTTGTGGAGCCACCCTTGGGATACCACCCTTGCGGTATCGGAATTCTAACCGTACATGTAACGAGTGTCGGGACCGTGTCAGGCGGGCAGTTTGACTGGGGCGGTCGCCTCCGAAAGGGTAACGGAGGCGCCCAAAGGTTCCCTCAGCGCGGCCGGAAATCGCGCGCAGAGTGTAAAGGCAGAAGGGAGCTTGACTGCGAGTCAGACAGGACGGGCAGGTACGAAAGTAGGGCTTAGTGATCCGGTGGCACCAGGTGGAAGGGCCATCGCTCAACGGATAAAAGCTACCCTGGGGATAACAGGCTGATCTCTCCCAAGAGTCCATATCGACGGGGAGGTTTGGCACCTCGATGTCGGCTCA
>CAJODT010000022.1:5141-28058 GCA_905233365.1 uncultured Succiniclasticum sp. | reverse complement strand
GGATTTCCCTGCACATCAGCCTTCAGGCGTTTTTCGATTTTATCCTGGGCGCCCATGGAGGTGATGAAGATGATCTCAGGATCCTTTTCAACCAGCACTTCTATACTGTAAGGGGCTTTTTCCGGTTTACCCTGAATGGCTGTGGTGCCCTGGGCGATGTTGACAAAGCCCAGTATTTTTGCCGTGTTGCCGGCAATACTGTTCTCCAGTTCCACGGTGACGGTGGAGGGGGTGGCGTGCAGGATGACGATTCGCTTTTTGTGATCCTTCGGCATTTTGGCAACGGTGGCAGCAATTTTATCATCCATTGATTTGTTCAGCTTTTCTGCTTCAGCAGCTTTTCCGTAAACCTTACCTGTGGTAACCAGCGCTTCTTTAGTTTCTTCATAGGTTTTCGGTTGCAGCGTGATGGCGGTTATGTTGTTAGTTTCCAGCATTTTTATGAATTTCTGGTACTGTGCCGAATTGATGAATACCAGATCCGGCTTCAGCCCTACAACCTTTTCCATGTTGATGTTAAACACATGGCCTATGTCCTCGGCTTTTTCCATGGAAGGGGGAATCACAGAGGCTTTGCTGCCGGAAGGCCGGCCGATAATGGTCCCGCCTACCGCATCCACGTAATTCAAAATAGACGGCACCATGACTACAACACGCTCCGGCTTTTTGGCAAGGACCACCTTGCGCTTTTCGGAGTCGGTAATCTCCGCGAAGCTGGCCGCTGATGTCTGGGCAGGTTTATTGCCTGCGTTGGTGGCGGCATTGTCCGGCTTGCAGCCGAAAGAAGCAAAGGCCAGCAGGCACACCATCATTGAAAAGAAAAGAAACTTTTTCATAATCCGTACACTTCCTTATTAATTTTTGAGTTTTACAAACGCCTGGCCGCCGATGAAGAACACGACTACCAGATATACAGCCAGCACGCCTACCGACCACAGCGACACTTCTGCTCCGCTGCCGATTCCCCGCAGCAGATAGCTGGTGTGGGTGAGGGGCAGACAGTCGATGAAGATGCGCAACGCATCAGGCAACGCTTTTGTAGAGAAGAAGGTGCCGCACAGGAACGACATGGGCAGCAGGATGTAGGTGTTCACCTGGCCCATCTGTTCATAGGTGCTGAGGAACATGGCCGCCGCGAAACCGATTTCCGCGAAGATGGCGCAGTTCAGAACCAGCACCAGTAAAAAGAGGGGCGTGATGGTAAAGTGTGCGCCGAAGGCGTAGGCCAGCACAATGATGATGGCCGAAGAGATCAGTCCCCGCAGCACCGCCGCCAGGACTTTTCCTATTACATAAGCGTAAGGACGGATGGGGGCGATGATGTATTCTTCGATACTCTTGTGGTACACCCGTTCCGCATGGACCGGCGTTACGCTGTTGAAGCTGATGTTCATGGAGTTCAGGGCCAGGATGCCCGGAACCAGAAAATCAATGTAGGAGGCGCCGTTGGCCGTCTGTATGCTGCGGCCCAGCCCCCAGCCGAAGGCGACCAGGTACAGGAGGGGCGCCACCATGCGGGAAAGGATGAAGGCGGTCATACGATGCTTCAGCACGACCCAGTCCCGCCAGAAAACAGTCCAGATGTCAGACAGCATCAGAGTCCCTCCTTCCTTCCGGTGAGTTCAATAAATACGTCTTCCAGATTGGATTTGCGAATGGAGGACGCCGCGTCGATGGTGCCGATAAACTGGCGCGCTTCTTCCCGGGAATTGAAAAAACGAAAGTCCCTGTGTACGTCGTCGCGCCATTCCGCTACGAAGCGGCCGAAACGGGAGATGAAGTTTTTCGGCGTGTCAATATCGATCAGCTTGCCCTTGTTCATGATGGCCACCCGGTCACAGAGTTCTTCTGCTTCTTCAATATAGTGGGTGGTGATGAGCACGGTGGCCCCGTCATTAGCCAGCCGCCGTACCAGTTCCCAGATGCGCCAGCGTACCTGGGGATCCAGGGCTACCGTAGGCTCATCCAGGAAAAGGATCTCGGGTCGGTGGATCAGGGCCCGGGCGATGAGCAGCCGACGCTTCATACCGCCGGAAAGCTGGCGGACGCCGTCGTTGATGACGCCCTGCAGTTCCACATATTCCAGCAGTTCGGCAATCCGGGCTTCCCGTTCCTCCCGTCCCATGTGGTAAAGCCTTGCGTGCAGTTCCAGGTTTTCCCCTACGGTCAGGTCCTGATCGAAATTCAGGTTCTGGGGCACCACGCCGATCATCTGCTTGATTTCCCGGGCGTCGTCAGCATTATCGATATGCTTGCCGTCGTACAGGATTTCCCCGCTGGTAGGGCGGGACAGCATGGTCAGCATCCGGATTGTGGTGGTCTTGCCCGCACCGTTGGGGCCCAGCAGGCCGAAAATCTCACCGGTTCCGATGGTCATTGACAGGTTTTCCACGGCGACCTTTTCGGCCTTTTTATTTTGTGTGTCTTTATGGGGAAATGTCTTTCGGAGATTTTTTACTTCAATCATAACTTGTATCCTATCAGTTCTTTCTTAAATCTTATTTTACCCTAACTGCTCATTCTTCGCCAGATGTGCAGCAGGCTGTCTTCCGAAAGTTTATCAATTTTGAAATAAGAAGCGTCCATCTTTTGTGCCAGCTTTTTAGCCAGCCCCAGCTTGATGAAGCCGTTTTCGGTATCAATTACCGCAATGGGCAGGTTCCGCTTGCCGATGTGCTCCGCTTCGGTCATGGCGTCTGCTACCGCGTCGGTACCGTTTTCCAAAGGCAGGGTGGCGTGCCCGTCCGTAATCAGGATCAGCACGGGATCCTGCAGCGGGTCCTGACGGTACAGCATATCCAGCAGGTCTTCCGCTTTGGCAAGGCCCTTAGCCAGGGGCGTTTTACCGCCGGTAGGCATAGCGGCCAGTTTTTTTTGGGCAAAGTCAACGCTTTTCGTTACCGGCAGCAGCACTTCCGCCTGGTTTTTCCGGAAGGCGATCATACCGACACGGTCACGTTTCTGATAAGCTTCCAGCAAAATTTTCAGGATGACGCCCTTCACGGTTTTCATACGTTCCCGGGCGCCCATGGAGCCGCTGGCGTCCACGGCAAAGAGGAAAATATTGCCGGTACGTTTCTCACGGACCTTGGTCCGCAGGTCTTCTTCTTTTATGACCAGAGCGCAGCCGTTGGACTCGCGCCATTTCTGATAGGGCGCCGCAGCTCGCAGGGTGGCGTCAAAGGCGATATCGGAAGACTTGGAATGAGGGAGCTCGGCCCGGACGTAACGCCCCTGCCGCTCGTCGGTACGGGTGGCGCTGCGTTTGCCGCTGCCTTTACGCTTTTGCTTTCCTTTTACAGGCTCTACCCAGACCGGCGGCAGCTTTACCCGCATATCCGCCGCGTCGATGCGGTCATTGCTGCCCGCGTTGGGGTTGGCCATGGTTTCATCTTCCTTGCGGTCTTCCTGGTTACCCTCGTGGGCTTCTGTTTCCGTTTCTTCCGGTTCCGGCGCGAACAGCTCGTCCTGCTCCTCCTGTTTCGGTGGCGGAGGGTTCTGCTGCGCGTCCTTGGGTTCCGGAGTTTCGCTCTGCTGCGATTCCTGGGGCTGTTCCGGCGGAAGCTCCCGCATCCGGTGAGGCAGTACGAATTCTGCCGCACGCTCTAAATCTTTGGGCAGCACATACTTCCGTCCGGCCAGGGCTGCTACGGCCCGTGCCGCTTCCATCAGGTAAATGTCGGCCCGGTGTCCGGCCACGTTGGCCTTCAGGGTATAAACGGAAGTCAGCCGGATCATGGCATCGGAAACTTCCACTTCCGGCAGCAGGGCCCGGGCAGCCGCGATTTTTTGGGTAAGGCTGTCCGTTTCCTTCGCCCATTTTTCCCGGAATGCATCCCCGTCTTTTTCAAATTCCGTAACCCGTCGGACGATTTCCATCCGCTTGTCTTCATCGGTTTCCGCTTCTACCGATACAAACAGCCCGAACCGGTCCAGGGCGGAAGAAGGAAGGGTTCCGCTTTCCGGCGCGATGACCGCCAGTACCGTGTAATTTGTATCTCTGTGCTCGGAAAGGCCGTCCCGTTCCAGCTGGTAGCCCCCTGCTTCCCGGATGCCCAGTATGGCGGACAGGATATCATCCCGCAGGAGATTGGCGTCGTCCAGATAGACTACGCCCCGGTCCGCGTCGTCGATGAGGCCGGGCATCAGCTGGCGTTTGCCGTATTTTACTGCTGCTTCGGCATCGATGGAGCCAAACAGCCTGTCTTCCGTCACACTTACGGGAATCTCCACCCAGGGAGCGCTGAAGAGTTCGCGGGCGCCCCGCATCATGGTGGATTTCCCGGTTCCTTTTTCACCGCTTACCAGCACACCGCCCGCATGTGGATTGACAAGGGCCAGCAGCACGGCGTCCTTTGCCTTTTCCATACCGCAGACAGCGGCAAGCGGATATCCTGACCGTTTCATCCGTCGATCACCTTATCCACATTTTCCCAATCCAGTTTCTGTTCCTCAAACGGACGGCGCCGCATACGGTGCGGCAGCGCCAGATGGGCCGCTTCCCGCAGATCTTCCTTGGTCACTTCCGTGTGGCCTGCAATGGCGGCCAGCGTTTCCGCGGTCTTGATCAGCACGATATCAGCCCGGTGGCCGTCTACGCCCAACGTGATGGAAATCTGTGCGGCCATGCGCAGGATTTCGTTGGCGGTGGTCACCTGAGGCAGTAATTTCATGGCGCGCTGGATACGGCGCACTTCGTTCTGCTGTTCCTCTTCCCATTTCTCAATAAATGCTTCCGGATCGTCTTCGTATTCCAGACGGCGTTTGATGACTTCCGCCCGTTTGTCCAGGTCTTTTTCGCCGGCCACGTAAACGGAAAGGGCAAAGCGGTCCAGCAGCTGGGGCCGGATGTCGCCTTCTTCCGGGTTCATGGTGCCCACCAGGGAGAACCGTGCGGGATGGGAGTAGGAAATGCCTTCCCGTTCCACCGTATTGATGCCCATGGCGGCGGAGTCCAGCAGCACGTCTACCACATGGTCGTCCAGCAGGTTGATTTCGTCCACATACAAAATGTTCCGGTTGGCGTCCGCCAGGATACCGGTTTCAAAGGAGCGTTTGCCTTCCTTGATGGCGGCTTCGATGTCCAGCGTGCCTACCACGCGGTCTTCCGTAGCGCTGACGGGAAGCTCCACCACCCGCATGGGCAGTTCTTCGATTTCCGGCTGGGCGTTGTCGTATTTTTCATGGCATTCGTCGCACCAGTTGGATTTATCATTGGGGTCGTCGTGGAAACGGCAGCCCTTGATGCACTTACGCGGCGGCAGCAGGTCGGCCAGGGCCCGCACTGTGGTGGATTTGGCCGTGCCTTTTTCGCCTGTGATGAGCACGCCTCCCAGCCGGGGATTTACTACGTTCAGCATCAGCGCTTTTTTCATTTCTTCCTGCCCGATAATGGCGGTAAACGGAAAGGTTCCCTGTCGTTTCATAATCGTATCGTCCTCCTGAATTTAAAATTTATATTAATACTACTCTTCATCGTCTTCTTCGATTTCGCCTTCCACGGAAAGGTACAGTTCCTGCAGTTTCTCTTTCGTTTCGTCGTCCGCGTTCCACATCTGGCGCTGTTCCGCTTCCAGTAATGTTTCCGCGATGTTCTGCAGGGCCCAGGGATTTACTTTCTTCATCCACTGCTGCACCTTGGGATCAAAGGCATATTTCTCGGCGTAATCGTTATACATCCAGTCTTCCATCACGTTGCTGGTGGCGTCCCACTGGAAGCTGATGTTCAGCCGGTTGGCCATGTCCATGGCGCCTTTGTAACCGTGTTGCATCAGGCCTTCGATATATTTGGGGTTCAGCGATTCCGTGCGCACCACCCGTTTCATTTCTTCCGCTACCGTGCGGATCTTGGGCGCGCCCCGGTTGGCGCTGTCGCCCACGTAGGAGACCGGCGTCTTCTGGCCGAAGCTCTTCACCGCCGCGATCATACCGCCGTGGAAGCCGTTGTAGTCGTCGGAACTCAGGATGTTCATGTCGTGATTCTCTTCATTTTTCACGGTGAGTTCCATTTGGGCCAGCCGTTTTTTGAACAGTTCGGGCTGGTACACGCCCCGCTGTCCGCCGCCGAATACATGGCCGCCCCAGCGCACATACACGTCCGCCAGGTCTTTTTCCGATTCCCAGTTCTTGGAGTCCAGCACTAAATTGATGCCGGAGCCGTAAGTGCCGGGAGCGTCGCCGAAGACGCGGAAGGCCGCGTTGCGCCAGGCATCGTCCGGGGAAGCGCCGCTGGCTTTCAGAGCTTCGCTGTCCTCCCGGATGTGTTTCCGTACGAAGTTGTCTTCTTCGGATTCCTCTAATTTTGCAGCCATCAGCACCGCCTTGTCCATGAGTTCCGCCAGATGGGGCAGGGTATCACGGAACAGGCCGCTGATGCGGACCGTCACGTCGATGCGGGGCCGCTTCAGCTCGCTCAAAGGAATGACTTCCAGCCCGGTGACGCGCAGGCTGCCTTTCTGCCATACGGGTTTGATGCCCAGCAGGTACAGAAACTCTGCGATGTCCTGGCCGCTGCTCCTCATATTGGGGCCGGACCACATGACCATGCCGATATTTTCCGGATATTTTCCCTCGTCGCTGATGTATTTTTCAATCATGCGGTCGCCCAGCTTCATCCCGGCCATCCAGCCAGCCTGGGAGGGCAGTGCCCGGGGGTCTACGCCGTAGAAGTTGCGGCCGGAGGGCAGCAGGTCCACGCCGCCGGCGCTGGGGGAGCCGGAAGGTCCGGGCGGCACATAGTTGCCGGAGAGGGCTGCCAGCGTATTTTCCAATTCGTTCGTTGTTTTGGCCAGGCGGGGATAAATTTCTTCAATTACATATTGTGCCAGGGAGGCAATCTTTTCCTTCCATTCTTCCGGCCCATTTGCCGTTTCAGGCAATTTCATGGCCGCGCTGACAGCGTCCGTTGTGAAACCGTTTTCGGCAATGGCCGTTACAAAAGCCCTGCTTTCAGAACGTACGCGGCGCAACAGTTCGCCGCCGGTCAGGTTGAAGGACTCAACGATTGCGTTGGGACTCTTTTCCAGTTCCTCAAAATTCAGTCCGAACTTTTCCGCCCACAGGTTATACAGGGAAGGCACCGGTCCGTTGGACAGGCGCAGCAGATGCATGACCTCGCCGATGAGGATGTCGCCTTCCGGCGGCTGTCCCAGCACATGGAGACCGATATGGATCTCGCTGTCCTGCAGTTCTTCTATGTATCCGTGGAGTTCGGACAGGTAGTCTTCAAAGGGTTTTGTTTCATCGTAGGCAACAGATTCGTCCAGCTTTGTTTCGTGAGCCAGTTCCAAAATCTTTTTCTCCAGCTCCGCGGCCTGTTCCGAATCTTCTTTCTTAAAATGGCTGTACTCGTCTGCCATTTTTTCCAGCTCCGCCAGCTCGTCGAAGGCGCCTGCTTCCGCCACAGGGGCAGGCAGGTAACCGATGAGGCAGGCACTGCTCCGGCGTTTGGCGATGACGCCTTCGCCGGAGATGGTCATCAGGTAGGGGTAAATGTTGGGCAGGCTGCCCAGGGCGATGTCAGAATAGCTGGAACGGTCCAGCCCCGTGGCCTTGCCGGGCAGCCATTCCAGGTTGCCATGGGTGCCCAGGTGGATCACCGCGTCCGCCTTGAACACTTCCCGCAGCCAGTAATAAAATGCAAGATACTGGTGGGTGGGCGCTATGGAAGGATCGTGGTAGGCCCGGGCGGGATCCATGCCGTACTGGCGGGCGGGCTGCACCGTCATAAACACGTTGCCGTTCATGGTACCGGGCACTAAAATATTTCCTTCGTCGGAGAGCATGATATCGCCGGGGGCTTCGCCCCACTGTTCTGTCATCTTCTGCCGGGCGTCTTCCGGCAGTGTGCCAAAGAATTTTATGTATTCTTCCGCGGAAAGCTTCTGGCATTCTTCCGCCTGCTTATCCGTTAACAAACTTAAATCATTGGTAGCGTGGGAGGTCATGATGCGGATGAATTCTTCCGCCGATTCCGGTAAAAAGTCAATCTGGTAGCCGTCCCGCTGCATCCGCGCCAGAAGCCGGGTAGCGCTTTCCATGGAATCCATGCCGGAAGCGCTGCCGATGTTGTAATTTTTTGGCGGATAGTTGTGGAATATTAAAGCGATCTTCTTGTCCTCGTTCTTCAGGCGATGAAGCCGCGCCCACTGTTTTGCCTTGTCCACCATAGCCGCGGTCCGTTCCGGCATGGGGATATATTCAATGGCGCCGTCGGGGAGCACATGGCGGCCCGCGATGGGGATGCCGTGAAGGCTGCCGTCAAATTCCGGCAGGGCTACGGCGATGGAAGTTTCCACAGCATTCAGGCCTTCAGGGTTGGCGCGCCAGTCTTCTTCCGTGGTCAGCAGGGTGTAAGCGGTCAGTACCGGCACCCCCAGCTTCTGCAGTTCGTCCGTTGTCAGGCTGCCATTGCCCACGTGGGAGAATTTCATGGTGCTGACCAGCACATCGATGGCGGTTTTCCCGTTCAGCGTAAAGAAATCGAAAAACACTTTACGGATGGAAGGCATGCCCAGGGATTCGTCCGGCAGCTGGTTGGTGAACACAGCGACTACGTTGCAGCCTTTTTGTTCCGCTTCCCGGATGAAAGCGGAAACATAGCCCAAATCGTCCCAGATCCATTCATCCCGGTAGAACAGCAGGCCGATGACGGGAAGGTCCGGTTTGCAGAATTTTTCCAGGTAAGCTGCCAGGTCGTCCATGCAGTCATCCGTCATATCGGGATGATAAATGCCTGCCCAGCACCTGGGCTTGGGTTCTTCCGGAGTGGGAATAGACGTATCAGTTAATGAAGAAGCATACAGCCAGAAGTTCCTGAAGTTTTCCGCGCCGCCGTAGAAGGTATACCCTCTGAGCCGGGAAGCAACCTCTTTCTCCACGCCGACGTTTTCACCGCTGCCCGTGTTTTCCACAGCGTCCAGCATGTAGGGGATATGGTTGGCTTCCAGGAATTGGCGGCATTCTTCCCAGAATTTGGATTTGAACACGTTGTTGAAGAACCGGGCCACGACCAGGCTGCTGCCCCGGAGCTTACGTTCCCAGACGTAGTTCCACTCACTGGATCCTTCCAGCTTTACAGCCATGCACAGGTCGGAAATTTTCGCTTCGTCCTGCAGCTGCAGGCAGGCGTTCTTCATGCCGGCGTAACGCCGTGTGTCATTGGTCAGGTAAATGATTTTTATATCCATTTAGGAAATAATTCCTCCTTTCTTCCTTCAAAATTTGTGAGAGTATGCGTATCTGCCGTGTTTTGTTTTGCAAAAAAGAAAAATAATTAGTATTAGTTTCTATTAATTATACAATAATATTAGTTGTTAGTAAATGTTTCATAAAGGAAATCTTTATCGTTGAAGAGTATGAGTGCAGTAAAGAAAAAACCACCGGTATAATCGGTGATTTTTTACAAATGCCGGACTGAATATGGAGGTTGACAAAAGCCAAGAGGTTAACTATAATTATGTTAACGTTAACAAATAAACGAGTTAACGTTTGCTGGCTAAAGAAAAGAGGAAACCTGTTATGACGATTCCGGAGATGACAAAAATGGAGCAGACTTCTGTAACAACCATGCATCGCGAAACCGCGTCGGAGAAAACCCGCAACCTGACGAAGATGGCGCTATGTGTGGCGCTGATGGCAATATCTTCTTATCTTGCGTTTCCGCTGCCGTTTACACCGGCCCTGGTTGTAGGGACAACCATTATTATAAATATGACGGCTTTTGTCCTGAAACCTAATGACGCATTCCTGGTTGTTTTGGCCTGGCTGCTGGTCGGCGCCATGGGCGTTCCGGTTCTGCCGGGAGGCACGGCGGGCCTGGGTCGTCTGGTAGGACCTACCGGCGGTTTTTATGTAGCTTTTGTCATTGCGGCCTGGATTATGAGCAAGTTGCTGAACGGCTCCAACAGTTTTAAGAAAATGGTTTTTCTGGGAATCGCGGTGGGTATGCCGGTCATTTACATCGGCGGGTGCATCTCCATGTATCTGGTAGCGCACATGAGCGTCTGGGCCACGCTGGTGGCTGCGGTGTTCCCGTTCATCTTCGGCGACGTGGTGAAGGTTATTGCCGGTGCGTTTTTGGCGACGCGAGTCAATGCGCTGATGAGAAAGCAATGATCAGGTTGGTGCAGTGCCCATTTGAAAAACTTACATTACAGTCTATGCTGTAAGACGAATAAATAAAATATAAAACCCTGCTAACCCGTATCACTACCGGGCTGGCAGGGTTTTAAAAATCCCTTCTGCAAGTGGAGATTATTGAATTCAAAATGATTTATGTTTCTTCGTTATGTTTTACCCGACAAATGGTCTGCGTCATGGTTCCCATGGGGCAGTAGACGCACCAGGAACGGGGCTTCCACAGTAAAAGGGAAAGGATTCCCAGTACGGTGGAAGTCATCATGACACTGTAAAAACCAAAGGCAAACTGCGCCACCCAGGGCGTTGCATTACCGGTGTAAGCCCAGTGCCAGGGCAGTTTGAACATCCAGAACAGGGTAACGGCCTGTTTCAGGTTTTCTGTGCCGCTAAATACGAGCCAGGTTGTGTGCAGCATGTTACCGAACATGAGCATGAAAAAGAGCAGGAAACCGTAACGGAATCCTTTGGAACGCAGCCAGGCCGGTACATTGCGCCAGCGGGACAGGCCCAGCCTGCCGCCCAGCAGCGCGAACAGCTGCCCCCTGCCGCAGTAGCGGTTGCAATAGGCTTTGTCCCAGCCGGCCAGCGCCATAACCAGCGGAATCAGGAACATGCACAGGCCCAGCCAGGCAAATAATATATTAAAGAAACCCAGACTGAAATAGACCAGCTCGGCGATCCACAGATAATCATACCAGTGTTTTTTATTCTTCATGCCTGACCTCCAAAGTGATGACCGAAGCAGGACATTCTTTGGCGCAGCGTCCACAGCCGATACATTTCCTGTCTTCTACACAGGCGTAAAGACCTTTATACACCCGAATTGCACCCATGGGACAGACCTTCTGGCAGCTGCCGCAGGCAACGCATTCTTTTTTATTCACTACAGCATGTCGTTTTGGCAAGATAAACCCCCGCTTTGCTTATACAGTTGCTGTTTCGTTAATTATGCTATATTTTGCGTTATTTTTCAAGGCAATCCGGGAACGGTCAGCGGCTGCCTGTTTTTTCTCAACAGCCGTAGATTTTTCCACGGCTGTTTTGTTATAATTAAAGAAAAATGGAATTAGTAACTGTTGATGGTGGACCGAAACTTACCTATGAATGGGATTGGTAAACTACAATGATGAAAAAATTTTTACCGGTTATATTTCTGCTGGTGTTGTTTTCAAGTACAACATTTGCGGCTTCCATCCCTCTTCGCGGTATCGTCGAAGGTTTTTACGGAAAAGAATGGACTGCTGAAGAACGCGCAGATGTTTTCAGGTTCTGCCATAGAAACAATCTGAACTCCTACATCTACGCGCCCAAGGATGACCCGTATCACCGCAATAAATGGCGCGAACCTTACCCCGCCGGCAAACTCGCTGAGTTGGGAAACCTGGTTGCCGTCGCACAGAAAAACAACGTTCGCTTTATCTTCGCGGTGTCGCCCGGTCTCGACCTTAGCTATCATGGTGCGAAGGGCGAAGAAGATTTTGGTCTGCTGATGAGCAAGCTCGATGCCATGTATCAAATCGGTGTGCGCGACTTTGCAATTTTCTTCGACGACCTGAAGGACAAAAACTATACGCATCACGAGAGCGGTAAGGCGCAAGCCGGCTTTCTCAACCGCGTGCAAAAAGAGCTGCACGGACGGTACAAGGACGTTGCTTCGCTGATAACCGTTCCAACTGAGTATTATCGCTTTGATATGCTGGATGATTCCGGCAAAGCCACCGATTATACGAAAGATTTCGCTGCTACTTTGAACAAAGAGATTATCGTGCTGTACACCGGCGACGGGGTTGTTTGCGACGGTATTTCAGATGATAATTTTCAGGCTGCCAATAATATTTATGGCCGTGAACTCGGTATTTGGTGGAACTATCCTGTGAATGATTACGATGTTACGCCGGACGGCAACAACAACGGCAAACGAAAATCCAAACGTAACGCCAAACTTGCGCTCGGAGCGATTGAGAAATTACCGGCTTCCAATGCATCGGCGATTTTCTTTAATCCGATGTCGCAGTACAATATGTCAAAGATTGCTCTTGCAACGGGCGCAATCTACGCAGAGAATCCGGCTGCTTACGATGCCCCGCAAGCCTGGGATAAAGTTTTGAAGGAACAATTTGGCGTATTGGCCCCCGTGATGAAAATTTTCGCTGAACATTCCCGCCACATGGAAAATTCCTGGGCTAAATGTGGAGCGGACGACGCGCCCGGATTTACAGATGCTGCTGGTCCTGTTATGACGTCGGCGCGTTTAAAGCAGGGTATTACAGGCGCTGCAGAGCTGTCGCGTCAAATTAACGAGATGGAAAAAGCCTCCGACTTTTTGCTGAAAAATTTAGCACCCCAGTATTTGGCGGAGTGCAAGCCGCAACTGAAACAGTTTAAACGCATTGCACAGGCGGACAGGCTGGCTCTAAAATCCTTGCAGGATAAAAAAACCGATCCGAAGTTAAAGGTTCTGCGTGACAAAATTTATAAAAAGGCGCCTGCTGCGATTTTGTCAGAAAAAGCCGCGCTTAAATTCATCGACGACACAATTGACCTGCTCGGCGCAAAAAAGAAAGACGAGACAAACAAGAAAGTATGAGGGAGGTTCGCCATGTCAACCGATAATCAGCAGAGAAAAGATCACGATTACAGCTTTGGACCGGTTCCGGTGTTTGCCAGAAAGACTTTTTGGTCCATGTTTTTTATCATGCTGGGCTTCACCTTCTTTTCTGCCAGCATGTCGGTAGGCGCTACCATGGGCAACGGACTGGATCTTTATGAATTTATCTTTTCTATCCTTGCCGGCGGCATCATCCTTGCGGTTTATACCGGTATCTTAGGGTATATCGGTTGCGGCACCGGGCTTTCTTTTGACTTGCTGGCCCGTCGTTCCTTTGGTGTGGCCGGTTCCCGCCTTCCGTCCCTGCTGATCAGTCTTACGCAGATCGGCTGGTTCGGTGTGGGGGTTGCCATGTTCGCGTTTCCTGCCGCGGAAGTGCTTCATGTAAACCCGTTTCTGCTGATTGCTGCAGGGGGGGTCTGTATGACAGCTTCCGCTTACTTTGGCATCCGGGGCATGGAGGTCGTCAGTTATGTTTCCGTTCCGCTGATTCTGATCCTGGGTACTTACTCAATGTTCACGGCTACCCGTGACGGCGGAGGGCTTGCGGCGGTTTTTGCCAGAAGTGTCGGCGGCATCACCGTGTTTAACGCCATCGGGATGGTGGTGGGTTCTTTTGTCAGCGGCGGAACGACGACGCCCAATTTTACCCGCTTCGCGAAAGATAAGAAAACAGCCGTGTTCACTACGGTCGTTGCGTTTTTGATCGGTAACTCGCTGATGTTTGCTTTCGGCGCGGTAGGCGGAGCCTTTACCGGGAAAGATGATATTTTTTACGTGATGATGGCTCAGGGGCTATTGCTGCCCGCCCTTGTTGTGCTGGGCGCCAACATCTGGACGACGAATGATAACGCGCTGTACAGCGGCGGCCTCAGCCTTTCCAATATTACAGGGATCCGCAAACGTCCTCTGGTAATCGTAAGCGGCGTGGTTGGCACATTGGCTTCGGTCTATCTGTATAATAACTTTGTGAGCTGGCTCAGCTTTTTAAATGCAACGTTGCCGCCGATAGGCGCCATCATCATCTTTGACTATTTCGGGCATCCTCGGCATTACGAAGAAGGGGCGGAAGCGCCTGCAGGCGTTCACTGGGGCGCAGTAGCAGGTGTCATAGCCGGCGCGCTGGCAGGGAATTTTATCCATACCGGTATTGCCAGTATCAATGCCATGCTGGTAGGCTGTTTCTGCTATATTGTCTATGATAAGGCCACAGGCCGGTAATGTAATTTGATAAAACAGAGGAGACTGCCATGCTGTTTACCAATGCGCGTATTGAAAACAAAACAACATTACAGGATATCCGGATTAAAAAAGGGCTTTTTGCGGAAATCGGAACGAAGCTGATCCCGGAGGATGGCGAAAAGGTAACGGACCTGAAGGGGAGGCTGGTCCTTCCGCCGTTTATCGAATCCCATGTCCATCTGGACACCTGCCTGACTGCGGGCGATCCGATCTGGAATCAGTCCGGGACGTTGTTTGAAGGAATCGAATGCTGGGCTAAACGGAAAAGCAGGCTGAGCAAGGCCGATATACGGGAACGGGTCAGCCGCGCGGTCCGTATGTATGCGGACCATGGCGTACAGTATATACGTACCCATGTTGATGTGACCGATCCTTCGCTGCTGGCCTTGGAAACCATTCTGGAACTCAGGGAAGAACTGAAAGACCTTATGGAAATCCAGATAGTGGCGTTTCCCCAGGAAGGTATCCTCAGTTATCCCGGCGGCAGGCAGCTGATGCAGGACGCTGTGCGCATGGGGGCGGATGCGGTAGGCGCCATTCCTCATTTTGAGTTTACCCGGGAGTACAGCGTGGAATCCCTCAATTTTGCCTTGCAGCTGGCTGCTGAGCATGATCTTCTGGTGGATGTGCACTGTGATGAAATTGACGACGGGGCTTCCCGGGGGTTGGAAACACTGGCGGCCCGTGCCCTGGAGCTGGGTTTATATGACCGCGTTACCGCCAGCCACACAACAGCCATGCATTCCTATAATAATGCTTACGTGTTGCGGCTGATGAGACTGTTGAAAATGAGCCGCATCAACTTTGTGGCGAATCCGCTGGTGAATACACATTTGCAGGGAAGGGCAGACTCTTATCCAAAACGGCGGGGCATAACCCGCGTAAAAGAACTTTTGGCAGAAGGAATCAACGTATCTTTCGGTTACGATGATATCTGTGACCCCTGGTACCCGATGGGAAACGGCAATATGAGGGACGTTGTGTTCATGGGGCTGCATGTATGCCAGATGATGGGTTATCAGGATATCATGGACAGCTTCCGCTTTATTACGGTAAACGCTGCAAGAACGCTGCATGTGCTTGACCGCTATGGCATTGAACCAGGAAAACCGGGCAGCTTTATTGTGCTGGCTGCCGATAATTATTACGAGGCACTGAATTATAATTCGCCTGTAATTCTTTCGTATAAAAACGGAAACCAGATTTAGGTGTTGTAATGGAAGATTCCATTTTATATTTAACGTATGCTGAAAAGGGAGGACAAATCGTGCGTTTTGACTTTGCAAAAATGGAAGAAAAAGCGTTGCCGCATTTTAAAGGCGGGGAAAAAGAATTAAACGCTAAAATGTTTACGGATACTAACAACAAGATCCTGTTAGGGCGACTTGTGCCGGGAGCTACTGTGGGCGAGCATAAACACGAGGGCAGCAGCGAGATCATCTACGGTTTGTCCGGCAAAGGATATATCGTCTGTGACGGTGAAAAGGAAATTTTGGAACCCGGTGTAGCCTGTTACTGTCCGGAAGGCTCGTCCCATACGGTAATCAATGACGGCGCGGAAGATTTATCGTTCTTTGCCATTGTGCCGGAACATGGAAGCCTGAAATAAAAATAATTCCCGTGAGTATGTGTTTTCTACGCCCTCTTTTGGTAAATTGGCATTTAGGTAAATAACTGTGGCAGCTTTTTCCGGTTTGATATATAATAATAAAAGTGAAAGTGTAACTTCTGTTTTGTAATTCAAAAAAGTGGGAGGGGAACATTTTGCCGATTAACAAAAATGATATTACAAAAGAAATGATTGAAAAAGCCATGCAGTGCAAGAGTGCCGACGAGCTGATGGCACTGGCAAAGACCAACGGTTACGAGATTACCAAAGTCGAAGCCGAGGCGTATATGGCGGAACTGGCCGACGTGGAGCTGGACGGCAAAGAGCTGAAGAATATAGCCGGCGGTTATTGCTATGCTGACTGCCCCGATTACGAATGCACCTATTAAAAGCTGGTTCTTACTTAAAGTTATTAAACCCCGATTTATCACAGTAAATTATTCAACAGCCGTGGATTTTTCTGCGGCTGTTTTGTTATAATTAAAAAAAACGATACGCGTACAAATTGCGGTTTTGCGGAGAGAGTGATTGAAGCAATGAGTTTTATGGAAAACGGATCGTATATGCGCTCGCACTCAAAAAAATATCAGGAGGAAAGAAAGATGAATGAAACGACCAACCAGCCGTTAACAGCGGAGGATGTGAAAGAACTGCTGAGATCTATGTACGGCGGCGAGAACAAAAGGATCACAGACGGAAGTTATGACAAGTCGCTGGCGGTCAAGTGCAAGAACGGGACCTTCGTTGGCAGGAAGACAGATAATATCATCATATACAGGGGCATTCCTTTTGTCGGTCGGCAGCCTGTTGGCGAGTTGCGCTGGAAGGCACCGGTGGACGTCGTCCCGGACGACGGCGTGTATGAGGCGTATTACAATGCGAATAGCGCCTTCGGGAATCCGGAATTTGAAACAGGCTCTCTTTACGATCTGAGCGAAGACTGCCTGTATCTGAATATATGGAAATCGTACGATGCTTCTGCCGGGAAGAAGCCTGTTATGGTATGGATCCACGGCGGCGCTTTTGAATCGGGCGGAACAGTGGATCCGATGTTTGACTGCTGCAATCTTGTAAAAGAGAATCCGGATGTTGTGATCGTTACCATCGCATACAGACTCGGCCCCTTCGGCTTCCTCCATCTGTCCCACCTGCCGGACGGCAAGGATTACACGGATTCGCAGAACCTGGGTCTTCTGGATCAACTGATGGCGTTGAAGTGGGTTCATGAAAACATAGCAGGCTTCGGCGGCGATCCCGACAATGTGACGATCTGGGGTGAATCGGCCGGTGCCGGAAGCTGCACCATGCTTCCTCTGATCAAAGGCTCCCATCAGTATTTCAGGCGTGTTATCGCGCAAAGCGGCTCCGTCAACCAGACGAGATCTCCGGAGGATGGCATTGAGTGCGCAAATGAATTGATGGATGCATTAGGCTGCAAGACCGTTGCCGATCTTTTGAAAGTTGAGGGCGAAAAGATTCTGGAAGCATCCTCTGTGCTCTTTACCCGTCAATTCCCGGAAAGAGACGGCAAATATCTGCCTGCGGATCCATTTAAGGCTTATGAAGACGGCGTAGCAAAGGACATAGCGTTTCTTGTGGGTTGCAACAAGGATGAAATGAACTTTTTCGTGAGCAGCTTCGGACCGGAGGGCTGGGATGCGTGGGCCGCTGTCCGCAAGGCAAGGCTGTTTGCCAAAATATCGGATGAAGAGAAAACGCTTGTTGAGGGCTTCTGCAATGATGTAAAGGGAGAAAGCTTTGAACCGGTCAGCCGCCTGTTCAGCCAGGTCTGGTTTATTGTGCCGGTTATAAAGCTGTCAGAGTGCCAGGCCAAAGCAGGAGGCAAAGTTTACACCTATTACTTTACGCCGGAGTCTCCCGACCCGATCATGAAATGCGGACACGCGATAGAGCTTTCGACAGTATTCAACCATCCGGAGATGTCCGCAGACACGGGAAGGGAATTTGACAAGACCTTTTCAAAAACTATGCGCAAGATGTGGGTGCAGTTCGCAAAAACCGGCAACCCGTCGCTTGGTACTGACATCGCCCCGGACGGCAAAGTGCATGAGTGGCCGCTGTACGACCCGGAGAATAAGAAAGTGATGGTTTTAGATGAATTCGATATCCATACGGAAAAGGAAACCGAGAGAAAAATCATTGATTGGGACAGGACCTATTTCCTGACCAAATATTATATGGTCTGACATGCATGAAGATGCTTTTGGCATGAGGGGTATGAGTGTTCGTGAATCATAAGTCGTATTCATTCTTAATTGCACAGGGAGCGTTGATCGCAGCGGCATATGTGGTGCTGACTATTGCTTTTGCGCCGTTTTCCTTTAAGGAAATCCAGGTCAGGATATCAGAAGCTCTGACAATACTGCCGGTGTTCACATCGGCAGCAGTTCCGGGACTTACTGTTGGATGCCTGTTGGCAAATTTTATAAGTGGCGCACCGGTTTTTGATGTGATATTTGGATCATCAGCCACATTGATTGGGGCGATAGGAACCAGAATGCTGCGGAACAGAAAGCCAGTTCTGGCTGTTATACCTCCGATTGTCGCGAATATGCTTATTATTCCGTTTGTGCTTCGTTATGCATATGAAATACCTTTGCCGATTCCGCTGATGATGGTAACCATTGGCGTTGGTGAAGCGATATCCTGCGGCATTTTCGGATTATTGCTTTATAAAGCTTTATTTGCACATCGAAAGAGCATTTTCAGAGAATAAACACGCGGTGTATGAAGATTATGCAAGGGTTATTTGTTTTATTGGAACTTGGAACAAACTTGGAGTATGAAGAAACAACAGCAGAAATAATCCCGAAACCGGTAAAGATTTTCCGAAATAAAATACAAATCCCGATTTCGGGATTTTTATTGCATAGTTTGAATAAAGATGCTATACTTGATTTAGAAGAAAAGGAAAGCAACTATCATTGGTTAAAAGCGGTGGAGGGGGATTCTCATGGTAAAAAGAGAAGAATATCTAAATCAGTTACGCACATGGCGGGATAAAAAGTTAATTAAGGTTGTGACAGGCATCCGTCGTTGTGGAAAATCTACCCTGCTGGCGCAATTCCAGGAAGAACTGCGGCATGACGGTGTTGCACCGGAACAAATTATCTCTCTTAACTTTGAAGATTTAGCCAATGAACCTTTGCAGGATGTACAGAAACTGTACCGCCATATTATCCAGCGACTGCACCCCACTAAAACAACTTACATTTTTCTGGATGAAATCCAGATGGTACCGGATTTTCAAAAAGTTGCGGACAGCCTTTACATCAAAGACAATGTGGATCTGTATCTGACCGGTTCCAATGCCTGGCTTTTATCCGGAGAACTTGCCACGTTACTGTCCGGGCGCTATGTGGAAATCAATATGCTGCCCCTTTCTTTTGCAGAATTTGCAAAACTAAAAGGTGCGCATGATGAGAAAACCTTTGCGGACTATATGCGCTGGGGCGGTTTGCCCTATGTAGCCATGTTGGATTCTGTGGCAGAGCAGGCAGACACATACCTGGAAGGCATTTACAATACAATCATCGTAAAAGATATTGAGCTGCGTATGCAGCGGAGGAATATTGACCCCAACAAGCGAAAAGTAACAGACATTACGTTGCTGAAAAATATTGCGCGTTTTCTGGCGGGCAACGTGGGCAGTCCGGTATCCATGAAAAAAATAGCAGATTACATCACCTCTTCGGGAAGAAAAGTATCCCAGAGCACTGTAAGCGATTATGTGGAAGCTTTGGTAGAACCTTATATATTTTATCCGGCAGAGCGGTTTAATGTGATGGGGAAGCAGCTTTTGAAACAAAACCAAAAATTGTACGCGGTGGATTTGGGATTGCGGAACCATCTGCTTTCGCGCAGTGAATATGATTTGGGTTTTTCGTTGGAGAATGTGGTGTTTTTGGAGTTGCTGCGACGGGGCTATAAAGTCAATGTAGGGAAAGCCGATCAGATGGAAATTGATTTTGTGGCCCAAAAGGATGGAAAAGTTTATTACTATCAGGTTACAGCGTCTATGATGGAAGAAACAACCTTCGCCCGTGAGATGGCACCATTAAAACTGTTACGCGATAATTATCCCAAAACGGTGTTGACGCTGGATCGCTTTACACCTGGCAACTATGAGGGCATTGAGGTGGTAAACGCATTGGATTGGCTTTAAATGAAAGATTCCTTCTTGACATGTAATGAAGTGGACAAACTCGTTAAGTGCCAAAATGTCACTTCAAATATCAACCAGATACTTCGCAAATAAGGATGTTTTGGTAGAGCTATATCTAATGGCGGTCGCCAGTTTATATAACGTTATATTACAGGAGGTTTATCTATGAAAAAAATATTGATTGCCTTGACTGCTGCATTTTTAATGTCTATACCGATATCTATAAGCGCCTGCACACTTTTAGCTGCTGCCGGTAGTGCTGTTGAAGGTGGTGGCGTTCTCTTCGGTAAAACTAATGATGTTAAATTTCCTTATGAATGCAAAACCATGCTTGTTACTGACGATGGATACCCATATTATGTTTTACGTTACCAGAACCGTAAAGGTAAGTTCAGAGCCCAGTTTGGCATAAATAAGTATGGTCTGGGGATTGGTGCTGCAGGCCCCGGTCATATTGGCATGGAGCAGAGAGCAGCTATGAGGGGAGAAAACCTTAAATCGGGTATACGGTATTATTTAGGACGTTGTAAAACTGTCGATGAAGCATTAAAATTACCCGAATTGAACAACGCACCAGCCAATATTGTGCTGGTTGATTCTAAAGAAATTGCTTGTGTTGAAACCTTTGATGACGGCAGACAGAAAATTACAAGAAAAACCAATGGAGTTTTAGCACATACAAATCACTATCTCGACCCTGAGCTTTTCAAACTTAGTCAAAAAGCAATCAGTGACAGTTCAAAAAGCAGGTACGATAGAGCAGTTGAATTACTCAATGATGGAAGAATACCGTTAACATTTAACGATTTTGTTGCCTTTGTTAACGATTCAAAGATCCGTCGATATGGTCATGTTCCGGAAACCGTCGAGACCAACGCCAGTATGGTGATACTGATACTGCCAAATAATGATTTTAAAATTCAATTCCAATATAAACCAGATGACTTCGCAAATAAGGATGTTTTGGTAGAGCTGACAAGGAAAGAGATTTTTAAAGAATAGAAGTTGGGCCCAGTGATTAAAAACTGTCAGGAACCCAGATATGAAAGAGGCAGGTGAATGATGTTGAAAGGGAAAAAAGCAATCATTATTGCGGCCGTGTTAGGCTTTATGGCAGGCAACATGGTTTCGGTCCAGAATGTGAATGCAGGTGGAGTTCTGGACGGTTTAGGCAAAGCGGTTAAAACAGGCGGGATCGTTTGGTTGGTAGACAGATATGGGAATGAACTGAATACCTTTATCAACAAACTAACTGCGAAATATCCTATTTCTGATTCATACGCAACCAAAGTCGTGCCTATTATTGCCGTGGGCAGCAAGGGTTATGTAGGTGCGGCGCAGATCAGTGGCCCCCGGGCTATGGTGGATAAATGCAAAGGCGCTCTGGCATTGGAAGGCGACTTCATGAACCGGACATTTCGTGTACAGGCGCTGATACCGGTAGATTCGGTTGATCCGTCTCATTGTACGCGCGTTCAGGGCGTAGGCGTAAGCGCCAAAATTGATGTGGCGATTTGATGTGAAGAGGATACCATGGCAAAATATGTATTTGCTTAATATGAAATATTAGGTTTATTGTTAAAATAACGTTTAACGCAGGACGTTTGTCTTCGTAATATTTTGCACACAGTTGCAGCTTGTCTGACGATCAGGCAGGCTGCATTTTATTTCTGTTTGGAACATACTTGGAGAAAACTTGGAACGAACTTGTAGTGAACTTGGAAAATTCTTGGAAACAGTTGGTGAAAGATTATTTGCGATTGGAGCTATTAATTTTTTCATTCAGCTTTTTCCATATTTCACGTCGTTCTTCGAACAATTTTTCTGCATCTGCCAAAGCCTGCTGAAATTCTTGCCAATGTTTATGAGAATTGTTCATAATGACATGATTATTGGCGCTGAGAACAATAGCGTTATCAAATTCTTTTGGGTTAATATGAGCAATAGCGAAAGAACCAAAGCTTCGATGCCTGATAGGAAAGTAAGCCCCGGTAAACCAATGCAGTTTATGTTTATTCTTTCCGTCGCCACAAGACAGCTCCCTAATAGCAGGCGTATCAGATCCTCCGGAAGTCGAACATGTTAATAAGATCAGATCCGGACCTTTAGTATTACAGTCAAATTCTAACTTCACATGGTAACCGCCAACATTGTGGTCAAAAAGTTTATATTTTGCCTTACCAATATATTGACCTTTTGTGTCCTGGCTGATAGTGGTCTTAACCCGCCGGGGGTGTTTTGCCTGATACTCATCCGCAAATCCGGCAGCAACGGTATTGGACAGCAACAGGAAACAAAGTGTGGCGGCCATTGCAACTATCTTTTGCATGCGATGTAAATAACTATTGTCCATTCGTTTCACCCTTCCGTCAAAAACATTTTTATAGAAGGGAACGCGGGTAAAATGAGTCTGCGCGGCAGCCTGAAGCACTGGCAGGCGGGCAGACGCATGTATCGGCGGTTCCTTAAAATAAAAAAAGAAAAAGCGTAAAAATGAGACGCTAATTCACAGAGGGGAGGTGAATAATATGGCAGCAGTTATGAACGTAACCAAACGTACTCTGAACGTTTCCATCCTGCGCGGGCAGGACGCGGAAGGTAACTCCGTGACCAAGAACTACGTCTACAGCAATGTGAAACCGGACGTGGAACCTGCCAAGCTGATTGCGGTAGGCAAAGCCCTGGGTGGTTTGTTCGATAACGAAATTACCGGACTTTCCGTAACGGAACGCGCATCCCTGATTGAAGAATAACCGGGGAAAAAGAGAAAAGGCGGACGCATAAGATTACGCGTCCGCCAATTCAGGTCGACAAAAAAAAGAAAATGCATATCAGCGAAATTACTTTAGCGCATTATGCGCTGTTTGTCAAGAACAAAGGAGGAAAAAAGTTATGAAATCTGATACCGATCTGGAATTGGTGTTTAAGAACGCAGCGGGCAAAAAGGTAGTCCTTAACGTTGAGGAACCTAAATCCACCGTAACTAAGGCGGAAATCGACGCCGCCATGCAGGTAGTTGTGACCAACAACATCTTCGCAACCACCGGCGGCGACATCGTGGAAGCTGTGGAAGGCCGCATGCGTACAACCACCACCAACACCATTGAGTGATGAACGGGGGTCGCGACATGG
>CAJODT010000022.1:0-5096 GCA_905233365.1 uncultured Succiniclasticum sp. | reverse complement strand
TGCTGGTGCGTATGGAAAACAAACTGGCAGGCCTGACGGAAGTGATCGGGGAGCTGAACTGCAACATCGCCGCCATGCTCGGCGACGTTGCAAAAAATGAAAAAAGGGCGTGCTGACAACAGCACACCGGATTGTGAGACGCCAGGCGTGAAAAACGCCTGGTGTTTTTTGTAGCAAATCAAAGCAAACAGGAAAATCGCTATTGCAGCGGTTTCCCTGATTTTTATTTCCTGTCCACAAACAAATTACTGTCCCCGTCACCCTCCCAGAGCACGGTAACCGGGGTTATATTTTTCTGCTCTGCATCGTGTTTCAGCCGCAAACCCACCGGGCAGTTTCCCCGGAGCTTGAAATACTTGCAGCGTATGCAGGGACGGTTGGAATCCGTTACCACCTTATAACAGTTCCGTTCCTCTCCGTTTTCCGGCCCGGCCAGCGCTTTCCGGGTCAGTGAATTCATGTACAGAACCTTGCCGTCTTTGGAGGAGGTGACCCAGATCTTCAGCGGCATGGCATTCAGGACGCCCTGCATGTGCCAGTAACCTTTCCGCACCATTTCGTACCGCATCTGGTCCATCAGGAAAGTGCCCAGAACATCGGCAAAAGTTTTTAATACTTCATGTTCCCGCTTGGTCCAGATCCGAGGCCCGCGGCAGTCGTCAAAGCCTACGAAACCGATGCGCTTGCCTTCGCTCAGGATGCCCGCATGCAAAAAAGCGTGGATGTTCCGTTCAATCAGCGTCCTGCCCGCTTCGCCTCCAATTTGCGTGGTATCCGGGCATTCGGAAAAGAGACCGTAAATTTCCTGTTGGAAATTATCGTTGATATAGTCAAAGGCGGCGCCTTCATGGGCTTCGTTTGCGGAGCTGTAACCCTCGGCGTGCCACTCGAACCAGCAGACCCACTGTCCCCGTTTTTGCTGGTAGATGACGACCCGCTGCACCATAAAATACCTGGCGAACAGGGCCAGCAGCGTTTCCACCGTGATCCGGGCGTCGCCGGTTTCGTACAGCATCTGGAAGACAAAGGTCTGGGGGTTGGAGAGGAAGGCCTGCCGTTTTTCCATGACGCTGTTTTCTTCCGCCGACTTTTTCTGGCTGGCCTGTATTTCCTTTGTATAAAAGACCTGCATGTCGCGGCCGCGCCGCTTGGCTTCGTACAGGGCCGCATCCGCAAAACCGAAGAGCTCGTCGTAGCGGGAACCGTATTCCGGCGACATGACGATACCGACGCTGCCGCTGACATGGAGCTCCTTGCCGTCGCCGTAGGTAAAGCTGCGCCGCAGCATGTTTCGCAGTTTTTCGCAGCGGCGGATTACGGCGTCGCGGTCTGCCGCGTCGCGGATTAGCACCACGAATTCGTCGCCCCCGACCCGGCCCAGAATGTCTGCTTCGCTGAATACTTCTGTCAGGGTCAGCGCCATGTCGGAGATGACGGCGTCGCCGAACAGATGCCCCAGGTTGTCGTTGATCTTTTTGAAACCGTCCATGTCCAGAACCAGCAGGGCTTTGACTGTGCCGGGCACTGACAGCGCCTCTTTGATCAGCTCCCGCACGTAGCCTTTGTTATAGAGACCGGTCAGCGCGTCCCGCTGCGCTTTTTGCTGCAGTTCTTCCGCACGGCGGTGTTCGGAATCCGTATTGCGGAGTAAGATGGTTGCATACTGTGGCCATTCTTTTTCAAAGTGGATGATGTAGCGTATATGAAACCAACGGTACTCCCCGCTGTCTTCCCTGACCCTGTATTCGATGACTCTCTCGCAGGTCGCGTCCGTGTATTCCGGATGCGGTTTTTTGATGAAATCCACCAGCGACACAAAATATTTTTTGTCGTTGAGGTGGAGGGGCAGGGAATGCAGCAGGAAATCGGAATAGCTTTTGTCTTTCAGTTTGACGGGGAAGATGTCGGTTAATGCGTCTTCGCCATAGACGCGGTCTGTCTTCAGATCCCAACGCAGTATGGCGGTCCGTTCCGCCAGCAGTGCTTCCTGATAAAGGGCCAGTTGTGCCGATTCGTTCATGAAAGGGTGTCTCCTTAGAATCATTGCGTGAGAGTGACGACAGTCGTTTCAGATTTTACAGCAAACAGCAATAAGAGAGTTTGCTGCAATTCCTGTTATTTGAGAAAAAAGGACGCCCGAAAGCGTCCTTTTTATTAAAATTTTTGTGAAGAAGAGATGAACTGCTAATTAGTGTTTCATGCCGGTGCTCTGTGCTTTGGCGGTGCCGGTGAGGGCATCCCAGCTTTCCAGGGCGTGGTTAACGAACATCTTCTGAACCGCAGCGTTTTCGCCCAGACCATGGATGTACGGAGTTACCTTGAAGCCTTCCTTCTGCAGAATGGACTTATGGGAATCTTCTTCGTCGCCGGCCATGTCATTGTTGGCATGGTCGCCGGCTACCATCATCATGGGCATCAGGGTTACGTTCTTAACTTTTTCCGCTTTCAGTTTGGGGATTACGTCTTCCAGAGAAGGCCAGCCTTCTACGCTGTAGATGTGGACGTGGCCTTTGCCCAGATTGTTGAAACGATCCTGAACTACGGAGTAGTAAGCATTAGCCGGATGGGGCGTACCGTGAGCCATAACCAGTACGGCGTCAGTCTTGGCTAATTTCGGGAACTGGGTGGACATAGCTTCCGCGAAATCTTTTACATCGTCCGGCTGTTCTTCCTGGCCCTGCCAGTACAGCAGCGGGGTGCCGATGGTCATTTTCTTGAACTGGTCGCGATAGATGTTGTAGATTGCGGTTTTGTAGTTGTATTCCATACCGGGGATTACGTCCAGAGTAGCCAGGGCAACACGGGTGTAACCTTCAGCTTTCAGCTGTTCCAGGGCTTTTTCCGGGGTGGGAATTTCAATGCCTTCGTTGGCTTTTACGCGGTCAATGATGATGTGGGAAGTGTATGCGGTAACCACTTTTACACCGGGCAGCGCTTTCTGGATCGCCGCGATGGTCGGGTTGATGGTCTTGTCGCGGGTTTCTTTCATGGTGGTACCGAAGGACATAACAACCATGGCGTCCTTGTTGGGCAGGTTCTGCATGGCGGCGTTGTTGTAAACGCGAACGCCGATTTCAGAAGCCTGTTTCAGGGCCGGGGTAGGAGCCTTTACTTCCTCGCTCAGGCTGTAAGCAGCATAACCGGGGATGGAGATAGCCATGCAGGCGGTAGCCAGTGCAGCGGCTGCGAACATTTTGCCAAACTTTTTCATGATAGATTACCTCTTTCTTTTTTAAAATTTATGGTACTAAATTTACGGCAGGCGAAACTGCAGACTAAACATGTTGCAATTACGCTGCCTGATGATTAATAAAATTATAAACCATAGCATGTAAAAAAGCAATACTAATAGTAAAATCTCTCAATAAAATTAATTTTGAAAATAAAAAAGACTGTCAATGAAGAGAATTCTTCGTAACAGCCTTTTTGTAAAACCGTATTGGCGAATCTTATTTTTTCCTGTGTTCTTTCACCATTTTTTTTATGCCGGCAAAGGTGACCGGGCTGATGATGTGCTCGATGCGGCAGGCGTCCTTTTCCGCAGTGTCCGGCGGCACGTGGAGGATTTCCGACAGGAAGACCGTCAGCGTTTTGTGCCTGTCCAGTACAGAGGCCGCTTTTTTCAGGCCGTTTTCCGTCAGCACGATCCGTCCGTCGGGCTGCATGATGATATAGCCGCTTTTTTTCAGGATGCTCATGGCACGGGATACGCTGGGCTTGGAAAAATTCATTTCCGTGGCGATGTCGATGGAGCGGACATTGCCATTGCGCTGTTGCAGGATCAGGATCGTCTCCAGATAGTTTTCACCGGATTCCAGAAGCGCCATAATTATTTCCTCCTTAAAATTCAGAATGGTTATCATTAATGAGTTCAAATTAATTTTAACATTTTAACTCTTTTAACGCAACCGGTTGCTGTGAAAATACGATAGGAAAGAGTTTGCTGCCGTGGTATAATTATATATAGAAAGAACGAGGATCATTATGTTACCGTTTATAAAAGAGAAAAACACATTGTGGGAGTATTTAAAAACAGCAGACAAGCCGGTTGTTTTATACGGAACGGGGGACGGGGCGGACAAGGTGCTGGATATTCTGGCCGATGTTGGCGTGCCCGTTTCCGGTATTTTTGCCAGCGATGAATTTGTGCGGGGGCAGCAGTTCCGGGGATTTACGGTGCGTAAGTACAGCGAACTGCTGGCGCTTCGGGAAAATGTGATCGTGCTGATAGCTTTTGCCAGTGAACTGCCGGAAATGCTGGAACGTTTTTACAGACTGGCCCGGATCCATGAAACCTATGCACCGCATGTTCCCGTCTTTGACGGGGATGCGGCAGTGACGCCGGAGTGGATAAAAAAACACGAAACGGAATTGCAAACCGTTTACGATAATCTTGCTGATGACGTTTCACGTGAAACTTTTGCGGCTGTTTTAAATTATAAACTCAGCGGCAGACTTTCATATCTGCAGGACTGTACGACAAAACGGGAAGATGATTTGCAGGAGCTTTTTGTATTTGGCGATGAAGAAACCTATGTGGATCTGGGGGCGTATAACGGGGATACCATTCGGGAATTTTTACAGCTGACCGGGGGGCGTTATAAAAAAATAGTTGCAGTGGAACCGGATCCTAAAAATTATAAAAGGCTGAGGGATTTTGTTCAGCAAAATGCATTGGAAAATGTTAGCTGTCTGCAGGCGGGAGTATGGAATGAATGCGGTGTATTGGAACTCGCCGGAAACGGAGGCAGGCAGTCAACTTTTTACAAAGGCGGCCAGGCATCGGGGGTAAACGTTTCTGCGGAGACTTCTTTAACGGTTCAAAACAGAAATAATAATCTGCCTCAACCATCTTCTGTACGCAAAAAAGTGAAAACGCAAATTGCAGAGGTCGTATCTGTGGATTCAATTCTAGGAAACGAACATGCGGATTACATGAAGTTTGACGTGGAAGGCGTGGAAAAAGAAGCTCTTGCGGGGGCGGCGCGGCATCTGGTGCCGGACTGCAACGGAAAGTTGCCGAAGCTGCTGATTGCGGCCTACCACCATGACGAAGATATTTTCGCGTTGCCCCTGCTGTTATGGAAGCTGCAGCC
>CAJODT010000021.1 GCA_905233365.1 uncultured Succiniclasticum sp. | reverse complement strand
GCCCGCCCACGGTGATAGTGCTGTAACACGGAACATAATCCCTTTGTGAAATCTTCTGTCTTTCCTTGCCTTTGCCGCCAAACCGCGCTACAATATAGGTGCGGGGGAATCGTGCCGGTCGGAAAGAAAGGTGAGAATTTGAATTGGAAAATTGACTGGGACACGGTGACCATTAAGAACAACTTTCTATTTCAGGAAACGCTGCGGAACGAAAATATATGCAAGGACTTTCTCAATCGTATCCTGCACATACAGGTCAAAACGATCCGTTATCTGGAGACGGAAAAGACGATGACAGCACAGCTGCGTAGTAAGAATTCAAGGCTTGATGTGTATGTGGAGGATAAAAACGGGAACGTTTCCGACATAAAAATGCAGGTGACCGGAAAGAAAAGCGTGTTGTATCAGGACGTGGACGAAGAAACGGTGATACGCGAGTTACCGTTGCGAGTGCGTTACTACCAGAACCTTATCGGCACCAACATGTTGCGCAAGGGAATGCACTACCGCGAGCTGAAGAAGGCATATGTGATTTTTGTTTGTACCTTCGACCCGTTCGGGGCAGGCTTGCCGGTGTATCATTTCACGTATCGCTGCAAAGAGAAAACGAATTTGCAGATGGGCGACCTTACGGAGAACATCTTTTTGAATGTGAAGGCTGCGGATAAGGCAGAGGACAAAGAACTGGCGGCGTTCCTGCGCTACGTTGGCAAACAGATAGTGACCACCGATTTTACGAAAGCGCTGGACAAAGAAGCGACACGAATCAGGAACAACGAGGACTGGAGGTTGAGAGTTATGACGTTAGATATGGAAATACAGGATATGAAGAGACGCACTGCAATCAGAGAAAGAGCTAAAGGAAAAAAAGAAGGTATAAAAGAAGGCCGGAAAGAAGGCGAACAGAAAGCGAAGATTGAACTTATCCGGAATATGCGTGCCGAAGGCATAGACGATGCCCTGATTGCCAAAGTGATGAAGCTCTCTGAAAAAGAGGTCGCCGAGTATGCGTAACAGAAACGTAACGGGCGATCTTGCTTGCAGTGAAGTGAGCAGCAGTACATAATATAATTTAACACCACACGATTGACCCCGTGATGCCTGCCGAAATGGCGGGCATTTTTTATGCTTATAGCCTGTCCAACAGGGATAGTTCCCCGAAACCCCAAATGGCGGGTCAGCGCAGTGGCAGCTCTCTCGAACAAGGCAATAAAATGCAGGCATGAAATATTCCTGTGAGACAAGACATACAGACTATCTATACTTTATAACAGAGAGCAGGCTCGGAAGCCATGACACGACTGAGATTGCGAAAAAACTTTGGTCATTGGAATGACCAAGAGAGACAATGGGGACATCTTTGCTTAAACAGCAGTAGCCAAAAACAGAAAAAGTGGTATAATAGTAAAAGTGCGAAGATCCTGCGGAGCATTTCTGCAGGGTCTTTGTGCTGGAATTAGGAAAGTTCCCGCAAAGATTAAAATGGGCGATTTACAAAACAGAAAACGTGTTTTGTGAACTGCTGAAAAGGAAGGTAAATAAGACTATATGCAGACATTATATATTGCAGAAAAACCGGACATCGCCAACGCCATCGCAGGCTATTTGTGGCCGTCCGGTGGTTATAAAAAGGGTACGGGCTTTTACCAAAAGGATGACACCGTTGTTTCCTGGGCGGTAGGGCACCTGCTGGAGCTGGCGACACCGGAGGCTTATGACAGACGCTATGCCAGGTGGATTCATTACCGGATTTTCCCGCAAGTGTGGCAGCACGAGGTGATTGCCCGTTCCGCCGCTCAGTTCAAGGTGCTGGCAGGTTTGCTGAAAACGGCGGATGTGGTCGTCCATGCCGGGGATCCGGACCGGGAAGGGCAGCTGCTGATAGAGGAAATTTTGCATTACTGCAACTACCGGGGCAGGGTGCAACGTCTGCTCATCAACGCCAAGGACGATGTGAGCATGAAGCGGGCCTTTGAGAGCATTGAGGACAATGCAAATTATGAAAACCTGTATGCGGCGGGCCTGGCCCGGGAGCAGGCGGACTGGCTGGTGGGCATCAACCTGACCCGTTGCTATACCACGAACGCGTCGAAGTTTTCGCCGGGAGCTGTCTGGAACATCGGGCGGGTGAAGGTGCCCACGCTGGCGCTGGTGGTGAACCGGGAAAAGGAGATTCGAAATTTTAAAGTACGCAAGTACTATGAACTGCAGGCTGCGTTTACGAAAGAGGGGATCCGGTTCACCGCCCTGTGGCAGCCGGATGAAGATAAAATCGCGGAAATGGCGCAACGTGTTGCGCCGGGTTATCCGGAGACGGCGCGCAATGTAAGTGGCGTTGCAAAAGAGGTCGCCGATGTTGCAAATGATGGCAAAGTAAATAAATCGTCTGATGCGACCGGTTTTATCTTTGACGATGAAGGCCGCTTGTTAGACAAACAGATTGCGGAAGCGGTAAGGGAAAAGGTACTGCCTGCCGACGGCATCGTGCAGAAGGTAACGCGGAAAAAGGGGACGGAGGCACCGCCCCTGCCGTATTCCCTGGACACGCTGCAGGTGGAGGCCAACGCACGCTTCGGCATTTCGCCCAAGCTGGCGCTGTCCACGGTGCAGTCGCTGTATGAGAAGAAGTTCGTGTCCTATCCCCGTTCGGACTGCAACTACATCCCCTGGGCCCAGCACAAGGACGCGCCCCGTATTCTGAAAAAGCTGGCAACCCGTAACGTAAAGGGTGCGGAGAAGGCTGATTCCAAGTTGTATTCCAAAGCCTGGAACGATAAAAAGGTAACGGCCCATCACGCCATCATCCCGACGGGGGAGATCCCGCAGCAGTTAAGTGCCACGGAAGAAAAGATCTATATCATGATCGCGGAGCGGTACGTGATGCAGTTCTATCCGCCCTGCGAGTTTGAGACCATTACCTTTGAGATCCTGCTGGCGGACGAGCTGTTCAAGGGCAGCGGCAAGGTGATCCTGAAGCCGGGCTTCAAGGCGGTGTTCGGACAGGGGAAAGCAAAAGCTAAAGGTAACAACGGGACGACATCCGATGGTATAAGTGGTGAAGAGTTTGCTGATAAGGATGGGGCGACATCTTCTGCTCACAATCAAAGCGCTTTGCTTGGTGAAGGCGCCGTGCTCTTTTCTGCCAAAATTAAAAAGAAAACAGCTGCGCGTGATGACAGCGGACAGGAAAGTGATAATGATAAAGAGGAAGACAACCTCTCCCTGCCCAATCTGATTAAAGGCGAAAACCTGGGCAAACCGGATGCGGTGGATCTGCTGGAAAAGGAGACCAAACCGCCCAAACGGTTTACGGAAGGAACGCTGCTGGCAGCCATGGCCAACATCTACCGCTTCATGGACCCGAAAAACCCCAACCGGGAGAAGCTGAAGGAAGTGAAAGGCATCGGCACGCCTGCCACGAGGGACACGATTATCTCCGAATTGCAGGGTATCCGGGGCAACAAGCAGACCCAGATGCCCTTTATGGAAAAGGTGAAAAAGGAACTGGTTCCCACAGAGCTGGGTTTCCGGCTCATTGAGAATGTAGACGCGTCCCTGACGAAGCCGGACACCACGGCGGAGATGGAGTTTGCCCTGGCGGAGATTGCGGCAGGGGAAGGGTCCGTGGAAAAATTCAAAAAAGATATTTACGACACCATCGATCGCAACATCACGTACGCGGAGACGCACCAGTTCCCCGGCTATGAACTGGTAACATGCCCCATTTGCAAAACGGGAAACCTGGTGAAGCATTTTTCTCCGAAAACGAAGAAAGCGTTCTTTGTCTGCGATAACAGGGCCTGCGTGTCCCCAACGACGTGCAAGCCGGTCTACTATGATGTGGATAAAAACGGGCAGCCGGTGATGAAACAGCCGGAGGCGGCGCAGGCTAAATCCTGCACCTGTCCCATGTGCGGCAAAGAGACCCTGAACCGTCATTATTCTTCCAAAACGAAGCAGTACTTCTATGTCTGCGACGACAAGCAGTGCGTATCGCCGGTTACGAAGAAGACCGTGTTCTATGCGGTGGACAAAGAGGGGAACCCGGTCATCGAACGCTGCCCGAAGGACAACGCCATTTTGGAAAAGAAGAAGAGCCGGTACGGTTTCTTCTGGGCCTGCCCCCAGTGCCGCACGATTTACAAAGACAGCAAAGGCAGACCAAATTTGCAAACCAAAAACTCATAACTAAGGAGACGCTGATTATATGAGTTGGTGCGATGACCGAAGGCTTTTTGCAATTGACGCAGTCAGTTACAAAAAGCATCGGTCAGCGTGCCGACGAATTGATCGGTATTTCCTTAAATGTAATCAAGTCCGGACGGCTTACGCAGTCCGGATTTTTTTGCAGAATGCTTCGATGCGATTGCGCTCTTCCGGAAGACACGAAGATAAAAGACAAGGCAGTCACGGTGCACATCATCCTGAATGTGTTTTCCTTTATCCCTACTTATGATACAATAAAATAATAAATGTTGATAAATCACGTTGCTAATAGAACCACTGCACCGTTGCGCTGCGAATCAAAACCCAACCTGCATTTATAAGCTACGTACCCCAAGGAGGAAACGCTATGGGAATGTTCGGGAAAGACTTAGTATTAAACGAGGAAACGCTTCCTGTGATTGAAGCGTTAGGGCGCCACATGCCCGGTGGCTTCTTCATATATAAGGCGGAACAGCCGGAGGAGCTGCTGTATGCTAACCGGGCCGTCCTTGAGATTTTCGGCTGCAAAAATCTGGAAGAGTTCAAGGAGCTCACCGGTTACACCTTCAAAGGCATGCTGCACCCCGACGACTACCAGGCCATCTCGGACTCCATCGTGGACCAGATCGCCAGGAGCGACGAGAATTTTGACTATGTGAAATACCGCATCATCCGCAAGGACGGCGCGGTACGCTGGGTGGACGACTACGGCCATTTTACGGAGACGGAAGCCTACGGCGGCATCTACTATGTGTTCATTTCCGACATCACGGAAAAGCGGGAACGCATGGCGGAAGTCAAGGCACTGAACAGCGCGCTGGATACCGCGGAAAAGGCCAACCGGGCCAAGACCGCTTTCCTTTCCAATATGAGCCACGAGATCCGCACGCCCATGAACGCCATCATCGGCCTGGACAATATCGCCCTGAGCGATCCGGATATTTCCGAAAAGACCCGGGAAGCGCTGGAAAAGATCAACGCCTCTGCCCACCACCTGCTGAACATCATCAACGATATTCTGGATATGTCCCGCATCGAGTCGGGGCGCATGATCATACGGAACGAGGAGTTTTCCTTCCCCGCGGCCATGGAGCAGATCAACACCATCATCGGCGGCCAGTGCCGGGACAAGGGGCTGGATTACGAATGCCGCATCGTAGGAAAACTCGACGACTATTACATCGGCGATGACATGAAGCTGCGGCAGGTGCTGATCAACATCCTGGGCAACGCGGTGAAGTTTACGCCCACTGGAGGTTCGGTCCGTTTTATCGTGGAAAACGTGAAGAAGTGCGAGGGCAATTCCACTCTGCGTTTTACCGTCAGCGACACGGGCATCGGCATGAGCAAGGAATATCTGCCGAAGATTTTTGATTCCTTCAGCCAGGAGGATTCTTCTACTACCAGCAAGTACGGCAGTACGGGGCTGGGCATGTCTATCACCAAGAACCTGGTGGAAATGATGAAGGGAACAATTGAAGTGGAAAGCGAAAAGGGGAAAGGAACCACCTTTACCGTGACGCTGACCCTGCAGGGCTCGGAACGGCAGCGTTTCCATACGGACGCGGACAACCTGCAGCCTAAGGATATGTGCGTGCTGGTCATCGACGACGACCCGGTGGCCTGCGAACACGCCAAGCTGGTGATGGGGCAGGTGGGCATCAGCTGCGAATCGGCCCTGTCTGGCGCGGAAGCGATTGAAATGGTGCGGGTGCGCCATGCCCGCCGTGAACCCTACAACCTGATCCTGGTAGACTGGAAGATGCCGGAGATGGACGGGCTGGAAGCTACCCGCATCATTCGGGCCATGAACCGCAAGGATGCGAAGCGGATCCCCATTATCGCCCTGACGGCCAACGCCTTTGACGAAGACGTGCAGCGGAGCCTGGAAGCCGGCCTCAACGCCCACCTCAGCAAGCCGGTGGAACCGGACGCCCTGTTCGCCACACTGGAGAGTCTGATCTGACGGAAAACAATACGGCTGATCAGGAAAGCTACTTATTAGTATAAGTTAACATTTACCAAAAAATATGGTAAAATAATATAATAGTTTATTTCTTAATAATACAGCATGCGATGAATGTCCTTTAGGGGGGACATGCGTGATGGGAAAAGACATACTTTGAAAGGATAGCATATTATGGAAGAATTTGGTTCCGCAAAAGAAAGGGAAGAGGGCCTCGTACCGTATCTTTCCCCGTTAGGGGCGTGGGCGCTGGCGGTAGGTTCCGCCATCGGCTGGGGCTCCTTTGTCTTTACCAGTAACCTGTATCTGTCGGAGGCGGGCCCTCTGGGCAGCGTGCTGGGCATGCTGGTTGGTATGGTCATCATGCTGTTCATCAGCCGGAATTATCATTACCTCATCAACCATTATCCCTCTGAAGGGGGCGTGTACGCTTTTGTTAAAAAGATATTCGGTTATGACCGGGCTTTCCTGAGCTTCTGGTACGTGGGCCTGGCCTACCTGGCCATGATGTGGGCCAACGCCACCTCGTTGCCGCTGTTTGCCCGCAATTTTTTTGGCGACACGTTCCGCGTCGGTTATCTGTATACGATTTTTAATTACGAAGTGTATCTGGGCGAAGTGTTGCTGACCATGACGGCCATTTTGCTGACCGGACTGCTGTGCATGAAGCGGGAACGGCACGCGGTGCGTTTACTGAAAATTATGGCGCTGGTATTTACTGCAGGCATCACCTTCTGTTTTGTGGCAGCACTGCTGAACCGGGACGCCGTTGCCTTTTCCTTTGAACCGCTTTTTATCCCCGGCGAGAAAACTCCGGCGTCCCAGGTGTTGGGCATCGCCCTCATCGCGCCCTGGGCTTTTATCGGGTTCGAAAACGTATCCCACTCAGCCCGGGAATTCCGGTTCAGCCATAAGCGCACATTCGCGGTGCTGGCCCTGGCGGTTGTAGCCACGACCCTGCTTTACATTTTTGTGATTTTGCTTTCTGTAACGGTCTATCCGGCGCAGTTTGGCAGCTGGCTGGAATTTATTAACAAACTGAACGATCTGGGCGGCGGCGTAAAGGCGCTGCCTGTCTTCTATGCGGCCCATTATTACCTGGGGGAGACGGGCGTGTATATTCTGGCGGTTTCCCTGCTGGCCCTGGTGCTGACCAGCCTCATCGGACAGACTGTGGCCCTGAGCCGCCTGTTCTACCATGTAGCAAAGGACGAGTTGCTGCCGGACCGTTTTGCGGAACTGAACCAGAGACGGAACCCGGAGAACGCCGTGCTTCTGATCCTGATCCTGTCGATAGGCATCCCTCTGCTGGGGCGTACCGCCATAGGCTGGATCGTGGATGTGCTCACCATCGCCGCCATCATCGTCTACGGCCTTGTATCCGCGGCGGCCTGGAAGCTGGCCGGGGAACGGGGCGATACGATGGAACGTTTTACCGGCTTTGCAGGCATGGCGGTCATGGCCGTCTTTGCCCTGCTGCAGCTGTTCCCGGAACTGAACAACTTTGAATCACTGGAAACGGAAACCTACTTTGTCATCACCTTATGGTCTGTGTGCGCGTTCCTGTTCCTGCGCAACGTGCTGCACCGGGATTACGCCCGCAACTTCGGCCGCTCCGTGGTGGCCTGGGTTGCTTTGATGGTCCTGATCATGTTCTCCCTGGGCATGTTTTTTACCAATTACGCCATCGTTCAGCACCGGACGGAAGAGATAGAGGCCGAGCTGGACGTCACGAAAGCGCTTGCTTATAAAGACGCCATGACCGGCGTGAAGAGCAAGCAGGCTTATGTGGATATGATAGAGCTGCTGAACCGGAAGATTGCGGAAGGTTCGATGGAAAAATTCGCCGTACTGGCCTGCGACGTGAACGGACTGAAGCATATCAACGACACCTACGGGCACAAAGCGGGGGACGAATACATCTGCGCCGCCAGCGACCTGATCTGCCTGCACTTTAAACACAGCCCGGTATTCCGCACCGGCGGCGACGAGTTCGTGGCCATTCTGGAGGACCGCGGCTTTGACGATCGTCATGCCTGTGTGGAAGCTTTCAACCGGCAGGTGGAGGCGAACGTAAAAGAAGAAGGCAAGGTCGTGGTATCGGTGGGCCTTACCGAATATGTGCCCGGACAGGACAAAAACGTACACGATGTGTTTGAACGGGCGGACGCCCTGATGTATAAGCGCAAGATGCAGTTGAAGGGTATGGGCGCCAAGACGAGAGACGCGTAAACCCCTCAAATGTCCAGTGGGGGGACAGGCAAATGGAAATTCTGATTGCCATGACGGCCAACGCCTTTGCGGAAGACGTGCAGGCGGCCAAAGGCGCGGGCATGAACGGCCACATCGCCAAACCCATCAATATTCTGCAAATGGTGGAAACACTGAAGAAGGTTTTGAAGTAAAAAGCTGTTGACATAAATTTAAATAAACAACTCCGGTTAAAGACGGAATGCAGAAAACGAAGTAATCGGGAGGGATAACGGTGCCGGATTCCAGTGAGACTTATAACCCTGTTAACGCGAAACGCACGATTCTGGTGGTTGACGACGAAATGATCAACCGGGAGATACTGTGCCAGATACTGAAAGATAAATACGAAGTGATCCAGGCTGCGGACGGTACGGCAGCGCTGGATATTATCACGGACCGCTGCGACGATTTGTCGCTGGTTTTGCTGGACCTTTTGATGCCCGGCGTTTCCGGCCTCGAGCTGCTGAAACGGATCCGGAACACAAAGGAATTCCGGCAGATCCCCATCATCGTCATGACCTCGGATTCGGAATCGGAAGTGGATTGCCTGCGCATGGGCGCCGCCGATTTCATATCCAAACCCTATCCCCAGCCGGAAGTGATCCTGGCGAGAGTGGAGCGCACCGTCGAGCTGTACGAGGACCGGAAGCTGATCAGTTCCACGGAGAAGGACAACCTGACCGGCCTCTACAACAGGGAATATTTCTTCCGTTATGCGGAAGAGCACGACAAGCATCATAAGAAGCTGTCCATGGACGCCATTTTACTGAATATCAACCACTTCCATGTCATCAACGAGCGGCATGGCAAGGAATACGGCAACCTGGTGCTGTGCTGCGTGGCGGATAATATCCGCAAGGTGCTGCTGCGCGGTTCCCGGGGGCTGGCCTGCCGTACGGAGGCGGATACCTTCCTGATCTATTGCCGGCACGGCCAGTACGATATGGAACTGCTGGACAAACTTTCCGGCGGCCTGCCGGAAGATTCCGAAGTCGCCGGCAACCGTCTGCGCCTGCGCATGGGCGTGTATTCCGACGTGGACAAGACGATGGATATCGAGCGCCGGTTCGACCGGGCCAAGATAGCGGCGGACCAGGGGCGCAACACCTATGAGCAGACCATTTCCTATTATGACACCAAGCTCCATGCGTCCCATCTGTATGCCGAGCAGCTGCTGGAGGATTTTCAGGAGGCCCTGAAGCAGGGACAGTTCCAGGTGTATTACCAGCCCAAGTATGACATCCGGCCGGAGACGCCGGTCCTGGCCAGCGCGGAGGCGCTGATCCGCTGGAAGCATCCGAAGCTGGGCATGATCAGCCCCGGCGTGTTCATCCCTCTGCTGGAGGATAACGGACTGATCCAGCAGCTGGACCGTTATGTGTGGCGGGAAGCTGCCGCCCAGGTGCGCCGATGGAAGGAGAAGTTCGGCGTGACCGTGCCGGTTTCGGTGAACGTATCCCGGATTGACATGCACGACCCGGACCTGATCCATATTTTCAAAACGATCATAGAGGAAAACGGGCTTTCCACCACCGAATACCATCTGGAGATTACGGAGTCTGCCTATACGGACAATTCCATAGGCATCATCGATACGGTAAAACAGCTGCGGGTTTTCGGTTTCAGCGTAGAGATGGACGATTTCGGTTCCGGCTATTCTTCCCTGAACATGCTGTCCACGCTGCCCATCGACGCCCTGAAGCTGGACATGAAATTTATCCGTACTGCGTTTACGGGGCGCAAGGATACCCACATGATCGAGCTGATCATCGACATCGCGGCGTACCTGAAGGTGCCCGTCATCGCCGAGGGCGTAGAGACGGAAGAGCAGCTGACGACTTTAAAGAAGCTGGGCTGCGATTACGTGCAGGGTTATTACTTCTCCCGGCCGGTACCGCCGGAAGAGTTCGAGTCGTTTATTACAGCAGGACGCTGACCCGGTCTTTGCGACAGGGCGCCTGTGAACCGGCAGGCGAAAAGATCGGCGTTTTATTCAGTGAAGCGGTTCCGTGGAAGCGTTTGCGAAGCGCAGGCGGCGGATTAAACGAAACAGGAAGGTGAGGGAACAATGGCAAATAAGGACGGCGGCAAACAGGGCGGCCTGAGGAAGACGGCGCTGACCGGCATCTTTATCGTCATTGCGATATTGATTGTCGGGACGCTGTGGACAGGGCGGAGCGCCAGGGAAGATACGGAAAAGGCGGCGCACTCCGTCAGCCTGCTGTACCTGGACGAGATGGCAAACCGGCGGGAACAGGTAGTGGCGGCCAATCTGCAGAACAGCATCAATACCATCAATGTGGCGACAGGCATGCTTGACGATAACGACCTGCAGGACATGGAGCATCTGCAGGCCTTCCAGCGGAAGATGAAGGCGCTGTTTAATCTGGAAAAATTTGCCTTTGTGGACAGCAACGGCCTGATCTATACGTCCACCGGGACCCAGACGGATATTGATAAATACCGGTTTGATTACCGCGCTCTGGAAGGCCCGGAGATTTCCATCAAAAACATGGAAAGCAAGGATAAAAAGGTGATCATCGCTGCCCCGCTGAAGAAGATTCCCTTTATCGGGCGGACGCTGGTGGCCTGCTTCATGGAAATTGACATGAAACGGATGCTGGAAGGGGTATCCCTCCAGTCGGACGTTAACCATGCCACCTTCTGCAACCTGTACACCCGCAACGGCAGGGCGCTGACCGATATGGTGTTAGGCGGCCTGGCCAGCGAGGACAACCTGCTGGTAGCGATGGAAAAGGCGGAGATCGGCCCCGGCCATTCCCGGCAGGCTATGTACGATGAATTTACGAAAGGCCAGGAAGGGGTTATTTCCTTTACCTATGGCGGGATCCAGGAGACCCTGTATTTCGTGCCGGTCAAAGGCACCGACTGGATGCTGACCTACCTGGTCCGGGAAAGCCTCATCAGCAAACAGATCAATGCCATCTCGGAAGGGCTCATTAAACGGAACCTGGTGCAGACGGTCCTGACGGCCCTGGTGCTGCTGGGCCTCTTCGGCTTTATGCTGCAGCAGGTACGTCGTTCCGCCCGGCTGACCCTGGAAAAGGAAACAGCGGAAGCGGAAAACCGCGTGAAGCAACAGGAACTGGAACAGCGCCTGACCCTGCAGGGAAAACTGCTGGAAGAAGAAAAGCAGCGGAAGCAGCAGGACAGGATGATCACAGCCCTGGCCTCCGATTACCGCAGCGTTTATTATGTGGATTTGGACCTCAATGAAGGCATCTGTTACCGTTCCGGTTTGCAGGAACCCGGCGCGCCGAAAGACGGGGAGCGTTTTTCTTTCCATGATGCGTTTACGGGCTATGCAAATAAATACGTGACGGAAAGCTTCCGGGAAGGCTTCCTTGATTTTATCAGTCCCGAATCCATCCGTAAGGGGCTGGGAAAGAACCTGGTCATCAGTTACCGTTATCTGGTAAACAGGGACGGGCAGGAATCCTATGAGATGCTGCGTATAGCCGGCGTGCGCCATGCGGCGGACCGGGCAGACCATTTCGTCCATGCGGTCGGCGTGGGCTTTGCCGATGTGGATGAAGAGACACGGGAATCCATGGTGAAGAATCAGGCCCTCAGCGACGCGCTGACAGTGGCGGAGGAAGCCAACCGGGCCAAGACTGCCTTCCTTTCCAACATGAGCCACGAGATCCGTACGCCCATGAACGCCATCATCGGCCTGGACAATATCGCCCTGAACGAGAAGGGGATCTCCGATACGACGAAAGAGTATCTGGAAAAGATCGGCAGCTCGGCCCGGCATCTGCTGACCCTGATCAACGATATCCTGGACATGTCCCGGATCGAATCCGGGCGCATGACCCTGAAGAACGAGGAGTTCTCCATTTCGCGCCTGCTGGAGCAGATTAATACGCTGGTCAGCGGCCAGTGCAACGACAAGGGCATCGATTACCGCTGCGACGTCGTGGGCCACGTGGACGATTATTACATCGGCGACGACATGAAGCTGCGGCAGATCATCCTCAACATTTTAAGCAATGCGGTGAAGTTTACGCCGGAGGGCGGCGCCGTCAAGTTTACGGTGGAACGGGCCGCCAATTTCGACAACAAATCCACCCTGCGCTTTACAGTAAAAGATACCGGCATCGGCATGAACAAAGAGTTCCTGCCGAAGCTGTTTGAAGCGTTCAGCCAGGAGGATTCGTCTTCCACCAATAAATACGGCAGCTCCGGCTTGGGCATGGCCATTACCAAAAACATGGTGGACATGATGAATGGAAAGATTGAGGTGGACAGCGAAAAAGGGAAGGGCACAACCTTTACCGTCACCGTGACCCTGATGGATTCCCAGCGTAAGGACGCGCTGGACGAACCGGATATCGATCCGCAGGATATGAGCTTGCTGGTAGTGGACGACGATCCCATCGCCTGCGAACACGCGCGGCTGGTGATGGAAAAGATCGGCATCGCGGCAGAGACGGCCCTGTCCGGCGCGGAAGCGGTGGAGAAGGTGCGGTTCCACCACGCCCGGCGGACGCCTTACAATCTGATTTTAGTAGACTGGAAGATGCCGGAGATGGACGGGCTGGAGACGACACGTCAGATCCGGGCCATCGTGGGAAACGAATCCGCCATCATCATCCTGACGGCCTACCGCTGGGATGAAGTGGTCAACGACGCGGTGAAAGCCGGGGTGGACAGTTTCCTTGCCAAGCCGCTGTTTGCCTCCAATGTAATGGAAGAATTCCGGCAGGCGGTGAAGAAGAAGAACATAGAATCCATTCAGAAGAAGCGAAAGGCTGAACTGAAAGGCCGCCGCATCCTGCTGGCGGAAGACGTGGCCATCAATGCGGAAATCGTGATGATGCTGCTGAGCATGAAGGAAGTAGAAACCGACCACGCCCTTAACGGCAAAATTGCCGTGGAGAAATTCGCGGAGCATCCGGAAAATTACTATGACGCGATCCTGATGGATATCCGCATGCCGGAGATGGACGGCCTGACTGCTGCTGCCAAGATCCGGGCCATGGACCGGGCGGACGCCAGGACGATCCCCATCGCGGCCCTGACCGCTAACGCCTTTGACGAAGACGTGCAGCGGAGCCTGCAGGCCGGAATGAACGTGCATCTCAGCAAACCGACGGATCCGGAGCAGCTGTACAGCGCGCTGGAGAGTCTGATTTGGGAAAAAGAGAATAAAGAGAAGTAATGATACAATCTTTTCATGGAGTAGACTAAGAAAAGTTATGATAGTTTTTCTCGCAGAACAGGAGGGGTAACGGTGCCGGATTTCAGTGAAACATACAATCCTGTTAACGCAAAACGCATGGTGCTGGTGGTTGACGACGAAATGATCAACCGGGAGATACTGTGCCAGATATTGAAAGATGAGTACACCGTGGTCACAGCCGTGGATGGGACCAAAGCCCTGGCAGCTATCCGTGATAACCGCAACGAGCTGGACCTGATCCTGCTGGATCTTCTGATGCCCGGCCTGTCGGGCCTGGAGCTGTTGAAGCTGGTTAAAAACACGCAAGATTTTAAACAGATACCTGTCATCGTGATGACCTCGGACCGGGAATCGGAGGTCGCCTGCCTGCGCATGGGCGCCGTGGATTTTATCCCCAAACCCTACCCGAACCCCGAAGTGATCCTGGCGAGAGTGAAGCGTACCATTGAACTGTCCGAGGACCGGAAGCTGATCCAGTCTACGGAAAAAGACGTCCTCACCGGTCTTTACAACAGGGAGTACTTCTTCCGTTACGCCGAAGAGTTAGACCGGCATCAGAAGAATACGCCCATGGACGCGATCCTGGTGAACATCAACCACTTCCATATTATCAACGAGCGGTACGGCAAGGAATACGGGAACGTGGTGCTGCGCCGCGTGGCGGATAACATCCGGATGATGCTGCGCAAGGCCGGCGGTATCGCCTGCCGTCTGGAAGCGGATACCTTCCTGATCTACTGCCGCCACAGCCAGTATTACAAAGAACTCATGGAGCAGTCCTCCTACGACCTGCGGGAGGATGTGAACGTGTCGGGCAACCGCCTGCGCCTGCGTATGGGCGTATATTCCGACGTGGACAAGACGATGGATATTGAGCGCCGCTTCGACCGGGCCAAGATGGCGGCGGACCAGGGGCGCAATACCTACGAGCAGACGATCTCGTTTTATGATACCAAGCTGCACGAGTCCCACCTGTACGACGAGCAGCTGCTGGAAGATTTCCAGAACGCCCTGAAGGAAAAACAGTTCCAGGTGTATTACCAGCCCAAGTACGACATCCGGCCGGATACGCCGGCACTGGCCAGCGCGGAGGCGCTGATCCGCTGGAAGCATCCCAAGCTGGGCATGATCAGCCCCGGCGTGTTCATCCCCCTGCTGGAGGACAACGGCCTCATTCAGCAGCTGGACCATTATGTCTGGGAGGAAGCGGCGGCTCAGGTGCGCCGCTGGAAGGAGAAGTTCGGCGTGACCGTGCCGGTTTCGGTGAACGTGTCCCGGATTGACATGCACGACCCCGACCTGATCAATATTTTTAAAACGATTATAGAAGAAAACGGGCTTTCCACCACCGAATACCATCTGGAGATTACGGAGTCTGCTTATACGGACGATTCCGTGCGCATCATCGACACGGTGAAGCAGCTGCGTCGTCTTGGCTTCCGCATCGAGATGGACGATTTCGGTTCCGGCTATTCCTCGCTGAATATGCTGTCCACCCTGCCCATCGACGCCCTGAAGCTGGACATGAAATTTATCCGTACTGCGTTTACAGGGCGCAAGGATACGCGCATGATCGAGCTGATCATCGACATCGCGGCGTACCTGAAGGTGCCCGTTATCGCCGAAGGGGTGGAAACGGAAGAGCAGATGCACGCCCTGAAGCTGCTGGGCTGCGACTATGTGCAGGGCTATTATTTCTCGCGCCCCGTACCCCCGGAGGAATTTGAAACCTTTATCACATCTGCGCCCCAAGTCCTGAAGGAGACTGCGGCTGCGGCGGCGCAGGCGCCGGAAGCGGAAAAGGCGGAGCCTGCCGCCCGGGATGAGGCGGCGCCGGAGGAAGACTCCGAAGCGAAACGGCTGGCGGAGCTGTACGGTATCGCCCAGGCGTTGTCCAGCGATTTTGAGAGTGTGTATTACGTGGATCTGGAAACGGAAGATTACACGGAGTTCAACGCCCACGGCTCCAAAGCGGTACGCATTGCCCTCAGCGGCGTCAACTTCTTTTCGGAATGCCAGCGCAACCTGAAGAAGGTGGCGTTCCCCGACGACAGGGAAAAGATGCTGACCCTCATGCGCAAGGAAGAGATCGCCGCCGCCATGAAGCTGATCCCGGTGCTTACGGTGGACTACCGGCTGCTTGTGAACGGCAATCCGGAATACTACCGCCTGAAGATCGTCCGGGCCGACCGGGCGGACGAACGCCACGTGGTGATCGGCGTCAGCAACATCAACGGGCAGAAGTCGTACCAGCGGGCGCAGCAGGAGAAGTTTGAAAAAATGCACATGGACAGCGTGACCTACGGGCATATCGCCCAGGCCCTGGCCCAGGATTTCTTTACTATTTATTATGTGAATGTGGACACCAACGCGTTCATTGAATTCAGCTCCGCGGAGAAATATCGCGAGTTGCAGATTGAGACGAACGGCATCGACTTTTTTGAAAGCTGCCTGCACTTTGTGCCCATCACGGTCCATGAAGAAGACGTGGACAAGGTCCTTTACGTGCTGAACAAGGAAAACATGCTGCGGGAGCTGGAAAAGAACGGCAGCCTCTCGACCTCCTACCGCCTGATCCTGAGCGGCGAGGCGGTCTATGTGAGCCTGAAGGCCATCCTCATGGAGGATAAGCGGGACGGCCAGCGCCATGCGGTGGTGGCCATCTGCAACATCGATGCCCAGATGAAGCGGGACCAGGAATTCGCGGAAGCGCAGGAAGCCGCTATGCGGGACGCGCTGACCGGCGTGAAAAACCGACGTGCTTTTGTGAAGACGGAGAAGGAGATCAACGCAGCCATCGCGGATGGGAAGTGCGACGACTTTGCCCTTGCGGTGTGCGGCGTTATGGATATAGACAGGCTGCTTGCCGCAGGGGAGACGGAAACGGCGGAAGGGATGCTGACGGAAGCCTGTGCGCTGATCTGCGACATATTTCGGCATAGCCCGGTGTACCGGCTGGGCGAAGATCAGTTTACCGTCGTCCTGAAAAACCGCGATCTGCGGAACAAGGATCGCCTCATAGAACTGCTGCAGGCTGCGATGGATGAAAACCGGGACAGGGGAGGCGAAGCGCTGGTGCTGGCCACAGGGATCGCCCATTTCGATCCGGCTGTGGATGCCAGCCTCCAAAGCGTAGCCGAGCGCGCCAACATCGACATGTACGAGAACCGGCTGAAACTGGAAAAGAAAAAATAAGGGAAGTTATAATTATAAAAATGATAAAAGGGAATGGCGCCTGGCGTGGCGCCATTCCCTTTTTGATGGTGGTATTTTTACGTTGCGAACCCGGCGTACTGCGTCATGTATAAATCGTAATACTTCTGCTTGCGTGCCAGCAGCTCGTCGTGGCTGCCCTGTTCCACGATGCGCCCCTGGTCCAGTACCACGATCAGGTCCGCGTCCCGGATGGTGGAGAGGCGGTGGGCGATGACGATGCTGGTGCGTCCCTTCATGACCTCCAGCATGGCATCCTGGATGGCTTTTTCCGTCCGCGTATCCACGTTGGAGGTGGCTTCGTCCAGGATCAGGATGCGGGGGTTGGCCACGAAGGCCCGGGCGATGGCCAGCAACTGCCTTTGGCCCTGGCTGATGTTTTCCCCGGCGCCCGTCAGCAGGGTTTCGTATCCCTGGGGCAGCAGTTCGATCATTTCATGGCAGCGGCTCATCTCCGCTGCTTTTTTAATTTCTTCAACCGTGGCGTTTTCGTTGGCGTACTGCAGGTTGTGGTGGATGGTGTCGGAGAAGAGCACCGTGTCCTGCAGCACGATGGCCACGTGCTTGCGCAGGCTGTCCCGGGTGATCTCTTCCACATTCTGGTCATTGATCCAGATGGCGCCCTTGTCGGCGTCGTAGTAACGCATCAGCAGGTTGACCACGGTGGATTTGCCGCTGCCGGTGGAACCCACCAGCGCCACCTTTTTGCCCGCGGGGATGGTGAGATTGAAGTTTTTAAGCACCGGTTTGCCCTGCACGTAACCGAATTCCACATCCTCGAAGCGGACAGAGACGTGTTCCTGGTCTTCCCACACCTGACCGTACAAATCTTCGCTGGTCTCGTCCAGCACCTGGAAGACCCGTTCCGCGCCGGCGATGGCGGACTGCAGTTGTCCGTAAATCTGGGCGATTTCATTGATAGGACGGCTGAACTGTTTGGCGTACACGATGAAGGCGGAGATGACGCCCACGGAAATCATGCCGTGAATGGCGAAGTAACCGCCGAAGGCCGCGATGATGACGAAGCCGACGTTGCCGATGCAGTTCATAACCGGGCCCATGACGCCGCTGCACACTTCGGTGCGGATACCGGCTTTGGTGAGCTTGTCGGAAACATCGCAGAAACGCTCCGCCGATTTATCCTGCTGGTTGTAGGCCACCACGGTGCGGTAGCCGTTGACGATTTCTTCCACCGTGCCGTTCATGCTGCCAAGTAAGGTCTGCCGCTCTTTGGAATATTTGCGGACAAAGGAGGACAATAGGCGGGTGACGATGACGGTGAGGAAGATGGTGCCGCAGCTTAACAGCGCCAGCTGCCAGCAGTACCACAGCATGATGGCCGCCGTGCCGATGATGGTCAGCACGCCGCTGAACAAAGAGGGCAGGGCCTGGGAAACGGTGGTGGAGATGTTTTCCACGTCGTTGGTCATGCGGCTCATTACGTCGCCGTGGGAATGGGTATCCGTGTATTTGACGGGCAGGTCGATGACCTTGCCGAACAACTCTTCCCGGAACTGCTTGACGATGCGCAGGCTCAGCTTCGCGCTGAACACGCCCTGGGCCAGCCGCATAAGGCTCACCATTAAATAGGTGGCGAGCATGAAGGCAATAGTTGTTTTCAAGTCGCCGTCGCGCTGTCCGGCGATGATGTCCACCGCGTTGCTCTGCAGCATGGGGGCGTAGATGCCCGCAAGGGTGCCGCCCAGTACGGCGGTGAGCATACCGAAGATCAGCTTTTTCTCTTTTACAAAGTAGAGGCCGATGCGTTTCAGGGTCCAGCCGATGTCTTTGGCGTATTCGGTTTCCGCGAACATGTTGCCGCGGCGGGGACCGATGCCGGGCTGCGGGGCCTGGGTCTTCATTTCTTTACTCATGCCCGCTCACCGCCTTTCGCAGAAGCGTCAGCTTCGTTTCCTGTACGATTTGCGTTTTGTTGCGCGGAGTTTGTGTTGTCAGGCTGCGTTGCGTTTTCGTGTTGCGCAATGTCGCCCACCTGGGACTGGTAAATGTCCTGATAGATGGCGCAGTTCTTTAACAGTTCCTTGTGCGCTCCTTCCGCTACGATTTCCCCGTTTTCCAAAATCAAAATGCGGTTGGCGCGACGGACGGAGGCGATACGCTGCGCCACGATGATCTTCGTGCTGTTCGGACTGGTCTTTGCCAGCTCATTGTAAAAGTTGGCTTCTGTTTTCAGATCCAGAGCACTGGTGGCGTCGTCGAAAATCATAATGGGCGATTCTTTCAAAACGGCCCGGGCCAGCGCGATGCGCTGCTTCTGCCCACCGGAGAGGCTCATGCCCCGTTCGGCCACAACGGTATCGTAGCCCTGTTCCAGCGGCGCGATAAATTCGTGGGCCTGGGCGATGCGGGCGGCGCGTTTGATATCGGGGTCCGTTGCTTTGTCTCTGCCCCAGGCAATGTTCTCTTTTATTGATGAGCTGAACAGTTCGCTTTTTTGCAGCGCGATGGCGATTTTACGGCGCAAGGCGCTGACCTTATAGTCCCGCACATCCACGCCGTCGATGCGCACACTGCCTTCCGTTACGTCGTAAAAGCGGGGGATGAGATTAATCAGCGTGGTCTTGCCGCTGCCGGTGGAACCCATGATGGCAACGGTCTCGCCGGGCTCAATGGTGAGATTGATATTTTCCAAAACCGGTTTCTGGCTGCCGGGGTAGGTAAAGGACACGTTTATAAATTCAATGCGGCCGTTTTCATTTTTGGTTGTGTTTTCTGGTTTATGTTTCGTAATTGTACCGGATGCGTCGTCGGTTTTTGCGCTTGCGTTTTCTGTAGCATTTTTAGCTTCAGCAGCGTTTTCAAAATATAATTCGGAAACGTCAGCGTCTTCAAACTTGCCATCCTGTATTTCCGGTTCCAGATGCAGCACCGCC
>CAJODT010000020.1:1693-22478 GCA_905233365.1 uncultured Succiniclasticum sp. | reverse complement strand
TGCCGACTGTCTTTTGCTTCCGCAATGTGCATTGTGGGAACAGTCGCACCGGTCACAAAAGCAATTAGCAAAGAGGCCAGTAAAATTTTCTTCGTTTTCATTTGATTCCCTCATCTTTCTTCGCACCGTTACAACAATCTGGCTATCTCTATGCATTACGATTTACTCTGTTCTTGCAATAATCATTTCAGTTGATCCTTCTTCCAAAGAATTGTATGCATCATAATGGATATGTTGTCCCGGCACAGCTTCTGCCAATGCGGTAAGTTGGTTTGCAAGAGAAAGCATCCCCTCTTTATTGGCAGCGATAACCACCGCGCCATGATCGACCTTCACACGAATTTCAAATCCATCTACCCAGGCAATGTCCACGAGCAACGCCTCCCTGTCATAGTATTCAGTAGCATTACTCCAAATGTTGGTCGCAAGAAGCCAACTACAGAAAAATCTGCTGATATAAAGAACTATAATCTTGATGAAACTTCCAGTTTTCCGGCCTGCATGGTGTAAACCGCATCTGCATATGCCTCGGCAGCAGCTTCATGGGTAACCAGCAATACTGCCGTCCCCTCATCCGCTGTTTGCCTGATAAGCTGAAGGACCAACTCTGTATTTTCATCATCTAAATCGCCGGTGGGCTCGTCTGCCAGCAATATCGGCGGGTTCTGCAACAGGGACCGTGCAATAGCCATACGGCGAAGTTCACCGCCGGACAGTTCTGCCGGACTGGCATCCGCCAGTGTTTCCATCCCTGTCCGCTGTAACAATTGCATCGCCCGGTCATACACATCCTGTTCCGGCGTATACAAATGCACAGGCAGCATCACGTTTTCAAGAACTGTCAGACTGCGCAGGGCCGTATGTCCCTGCGGGATTATCCCGATGTACCGGTTGCGCAGGCGGGACATTTCTCTGTCTGTCAGTGAATATAAACTATTATCATCCAAAAAGACCTGCCCTGCATCCGGCTGCAACAATCCCCCCATGATATTAAGCAGCGTACTTTTCCCACTGCCGGAACGGCCTTTGATAACTGTCACACTACCTTCTGACAGGGTGATGGTCGTTTCTTCTATCGCGTTGAAAAACTTCTGCCGGTTCCCTTCTCTGTAAAATGTTTTACTAATTTTCTCCGCACGGAGCTTCATCATTCACCCTCCCGCAAAATCAGACCCGTATCCATATTGCTGATACGTTTCGCAGATACTGCCGAAATAATACCTCCTGCCAATACGGCAGCAGCAAGCGTAAGCAAGGCAAGAAGTGCAAGAACGGCAGCAGAAGGCATAAGGAACGGAACCTTTAACAGATTGCTGATAGCCGTGTTAAAAAGCAGCACAATTAGAAACGCTAAAACGATGCCGACAACACCGCCGGCCAAATTGAGCATGACCGCCTCTGTCATAACCATGCGGGATAACATGCTGCGCGAAGTTCCCAGCACGCGCAATACAGCAAATTCACGTTTCCGTTCATTCATCAGCATCGTAAACACAGCGATCATAATCAGTATACATAAAACCCATATAATACCGATGCACACGCCAATCATATCCGCCATACCAGTCAGTCCGGCGGAAACTTCGGAAATCAGGTTTTTGGAGGCGACAGCCTTCACCTTACGAACATGCAGGTTAATTTCGCCGGCTACCTTTTCTATGTCATACCCCTCTTTCACTTTGACCAAGACAGTAGAGATCACCTTATCAGGGTCAAAGGAATTATACTGATTCATGCCCTTTTCCTGGGAAGCAGCAATCAGCCGCTTTACTGTAGCTTCATTAGCATAAATGGCATTATCCAGCGTCGAGCCTGTTTTGGCCAATTGTGCGGCAACATGACAGTTAACTCCGTAGAATTGCAACATCCGGGTATCTGTAAAACGCACGTTACTACCTGCCACAATATCGCCGTCTCCCAGCATGCCTGAAAAGCTTTCCCTGATCCACGGCTGGATTACGAAATCGCTGCCGGGTTCAAAGCCTACAATCTGCAGTGAAGCGGAACAGCAGTCTGCCGTCATGGAAGCCAGAAACAACTGCGGCGTGACGCTTTCCACTCCTTCGATTTTGGCTACATCGTCCAGTACATTGCGCCCCATATAGAAATACCCTGGCGTACCTTGCAACAAAATGGAATTTACGTTAAATTTTGTTTTTGCCGTCGCCGGGACAACGACAATATCAGCGCCCAGACGCGATTCCAGCACCTGCAGCCCCTGCTGCATACAACTGATTAGCAGTGTTCCGCCAAAGACCGCGGCGGAAAACAGAACCGAAAACAACAGGACAGACGTTGTTCGCCCCGCCCTTCTTGTAAGATTCAGCAAAGAAAATTTAGTGATAAAGTCCATGGGATTATCCCTTCCGCCGCCACAAAATATCAGCAGCCGTAACTAATAGTATCAGGATACAAATCAGTAAAACCGCGGGCTTAAAAATCGCCTGGCAACGCATTGTCTCCATCTGACACAACGGTATTGCATATCCCGCCAGTCCAATTGCAAGAAATGACAAAGCAATCATCCCCAGATGGATCAAACCACGACGCAAGTTTTTAAAGAAAAAGCGCGCGCAGTTCAGGATTATCATAATGCCGCCAGTCGCTGAAATAAATACGCCTGCCCAGTGACATAGCATCCAACTGCCGTCTGCTTTTGGGCCACATGGAGGAAAAAGGAATTGCGAGCCAAGGCAAAGCAGAATGCTGAGTATAAAAAGCAAATAATCCGACAGGCTGTTCTTACTATCCACCGAAACACCTCTTTTTAGAAATTTTAAAATTTTGAGTTAGCTGTTTTATTTACACATTGTTCATTTCTGCCGTTTTGGATTTTTGGGAAACCAGCCTTTTTCAACTCGTTTTTCCTGCTGGTACAGCTCCAGGATACTCCAGAAGCAGGTCGTCGCAATAACCGCATAAACGCTGCTGTACAAATCAGATCCCGACCTCACGGACAAGACCATGAAAACGCCGCCGGCCAGTGCAAACGCCGGCCAGATTTTTTTTGTAAAATAATATTCCCCCCAGATGACCAGGGGATGGAACAGGCCAATGACCAGCAGATTTACAATGGCAATCACCAGTCCGGTATAATTCATAATGCCCTCACAATATAAAAATTACTGCGCTGGCAGTAACATCCGATAGCCAGCGCAGTTTTATCCAACATTCACAGCTTATTAATCCGCATAACCATGGGCAGCATCATACTCCCGGTTGGCCTTTAGCGCTTCAGCCTGCGTCTGTTTGTCTTTTTCTACTGCGGCATTCGCCTTCTCTGCTTTCCAGCCGGCTTCAGCCCGCTCACGCTGGGTCGGTTGCTTTCCGTCCGGATGGATTTCTTTCCAGCCTTCTTCGGAACGTTCCTGCTGCGTTTTGCGGACGCCTTCGTTCGCGTAGCCGTGCGCCCGGTCATAGGCTTTGTTTTCCTTTAAGGCCGTCGCCTGTGTAAATGCGTCTTCTTCCGGAGTTGCCGCACTTACCGTAAAAGCGGGAGCAACAATAAGGCAGGCTAACACGCCTGCAACTGCCATTGATTTTCTGAATCCGTTTTGCATATGCATCTCTCCTTTTCTAAATAAATTACAGTAATCTGTTTTTCTCTCCGGGCTATTGCCGGAAATTGCAGCAGTTCAACAGTATCTGAAACTTCCTGTCCGCTTCACTGCCTCTTTTTCGTTTCCCATATGCTTTCAGGCAAAACATCTGCTAACGCGAAGGCTCCTGCCGTAATTTCTTCGTCTGTCAGAGCAAGACCCATCTTCGGAATCAGGGAAGCAAGTATCTGTATACGCTGTTCATACTCATCCGCAATCCGGATGCCGGAATCGGTGATACTGATTTTCCCATACCGTTTCTTTAAGATCAGTTTTTTCTCGGAAAGAACCGCAAGCATTTTCACCACAGAAGGTTTGGATACCTTCAGCTTCCGTGCAATATCAGCGGAAAGGACTTCCGGTTTAGACAGGGATATCTGGTAAATTTTATACAGGTATCGCATTTGTGCTGCGCTTAACGTATTTAACTCTTCCTGCTCTTTGTCAAACGACATAATCAAAGCCCTCTCTAGTATATATGAAAATCAAAAATCAGTACTTTTTTATTTTATAGCCTTTTCCAGCGCCATCTGTCCTGCTTCAAAGAAGCCTTTATAGGAAACAGTTGCCCCGGACACAGCGTCTACCTTATTCAATTCCTGTTTTTTCACCAGCTCTGCCGCATAGGTTTTATTCGCCCGGAGGGCAAGCTGGGCCTTGTTATAATACACTTTGTTTTCTATCTTTCCGTTGGTTTTCCCATAATCCGTGTCTTTCAGTTTACCGCCTTTCAGATAGCCTTCAAAGACAGCGTCTTTGATTTTATGCTTTTCTATGGTAAGGGTCAGCTTCGTGTATTCCCCTTCTTCATCCGGCTTGCCCAGTCCCCAGTAGGTTCCGTCCTTTGCTTTGGCTAAAAGCCCCGCTGTATCAATTTTAGGCGGACGGTAATTTTCCAGTCCTGCCGTACTTTTCCCCGTGACCGGCGCCTGTTGCGCCGTTTTTTTATCAGAACCACACGCCGTCAGCATCGTAACAGACACAACGACAGCCAACCAGGCTGCTGCTTTTTTTAAATAATGTTGCATGAACATCAATCCCCCGTACTATTTATACCACCGCTCCTCCGGTCTCATTCCCTCTTCGCTCCGGATGTCTTCCCGAAGCATCAGGCATCACGCAGATGCCCGTGCTCAATGATAACAATCCGTTTGGCAGCCTGCCCGACTTTATCTGAATGGGTTACGGTAATGATGGTATGTCCCTCTTTATTCAGTTCCCGGAACAGGTCCATCACTAACTTTTCATTTTTTTCATCCAGATTACCGGTAGGTTCGTCCGCTAAGATGAGGACAGGATAATTAATCAGGGCGCGGGCAATGCAGACACGCTGCTGCTCACCGCCGGACAGTTCGCTGGGCAGATGGTCCGCCCGGTCCGCCAGCCCCACCCGGTCCAATGCTTCCATCGCTTCGCTCCGATCCGGAATACTGTGATAGTATTGCGCTACCATCAGGTTTTCCACTGCTGTCAGGTACGGAATCAGATGGAACTGCTGGAAAACCATACCGATCTTGTCGCGGCGGATCCGGGTCAGTTCATTTTTCGTCACTTCATTCAAATCGATCCCGTCCAACACTACTTGTCCGGCTGTATGTTTATCCATACAGCCGATGATATTCATCAACGTAGTCTTGCCGGAGCCGGAAGGCCCCATAATGGCGAGCCAGTCCCCTTTTTCCACAGTCAGGTTGACATGCTCCAGTGCGGTGACTCTGCCGCCATAGACCATTGCCACATCGGTTAACTTTAAAAGACTCATCGTTACGCTCCTTATTCCCCGCGCATGACAATCGCAGGTTCGACTTTAACAGCAGTACGGACAGGAAGCATAGTCGCTATTGCCGTAACCACAATAGATAACAGAACGGACATGACCGCAATGGGAATAGACAGATGCAGGCTGCGGCCAAATACATTGGTACCCACCGCCTGGGCAAACAGGTAGCCGCACACCGTTCCCAAAATACCGCCCAGCAGGCCCAGCATACAGCTTTCCCCGAAAAATTCTGCTGCAATATTCCTGTTATCGGCGCCCAGCGCTTTCTTCAACCCGATTTCCTTACGCCGTTCCGAAACCACTTCCGTCATGGTCGTGCCCACGCAGACAAGGGTCAGCAGCAATACTACCACAGTAACCAGCAGTACCAGCGCCTGCAGCTTGCCCAGCACAGTCTGTTCCGAACTGGCGATCTGCTTGACTGTCTGAGGATGGATGGACGGTTCCTCTTCAGCCATTTGCCTGGTAAAAGCATCCAGTTCCGCCGCATTGGCCACGACGCTCACCTGCGCCATACTGATGACGCCCGGTTTATTCACGATTTCCTGCATCTGCTTCAGGTCCATGTAAGCAAACTGTTCTTCCTTCCCGCCGGTCCGTACGATTCCGGAAACCGTAAAGGGACTTTCCCAGGAGCCGTCTCCCAAAGCCAGGATGATTTTTTCCCCGGGCTTTGCCTGGAATTTTTCCGCCATCTCATGTCCCAGCAGGATCTCTTTATCTGCAGCAGGCATGGCGCCGTTGATCTGCCAGTAGGGACTTACCTTTTTTACCATGTCAAAATCCGTACCGCCAACCAATACCGGCGATTCGTTGATTTTCAGGCGCTCGTAAAGGAACGGGGCTGAACCGACGATTTCATGTCCCTGCAGTTTTTGATACACGGCCGGAAGTTTCACTTCCTGTATGGTCGTTGTACCGCTGGCCGGCAGTAACAACAGGTTCGCGCCGTAAGCGCGGAATTCGCGCCCCATCTGTTCCGGCACTTCTTTATAGACGGTAACCATGCCGGAAATAATGGTCGCCCCGATAGCCACCGCCAGCAGTGCGATAAACATACGCAGCTTCCGCCGCAGCAAGGCATTGGTGACCATGGTAAAATACATTTTCAGTTTCTGTATGTTCATCATTCATCACCTTCCGTGTAAGACGATGGCCGGATGCAGCCCCAGTAAAGAGCGGATAGCCGGCAGGCTGCCCAGCAGCAGCATCAGGATCAGCAGGACAATCAGAAGCGGGATTACCATCATGTTTACAGCGATGCCGGAACCGAAGACCGCATGGCCGATAATCTGGGCGAAACCCAGGCCGGCAAAATACCCGGCCACACCGCCAATGAGGCCGGCCATAAAAATTTCCGTTAAAACAAGTACCACAACCGAGCGATCCGTGGCGCCGATAGCCTTCAGCAGCCCCAGTTCCCGGCTGCGTTCCATAATATTGGCACTGACCAGATTGGAAACACCCATGGTCGCGCTCAGCAAAGACAAAATCGTAATGAGCAGCATCAACAGCTGCGTCTTGTCAAGGATACGTCCTTCCGATTCTGCAATCTGCCGGACGGGACGGGCCACGGAATTCTGGATCACTTCCTCAATCTGGAAGGCGATGGAACTGACATAAGAAGTACAGTACCAGATTTCATATTCTTTCAGGGAAAGGCTTTTGGGGTTTGCCGCCGCCCTGCGCGCCAGTTCGTTTTCCGGCGTGGTCATAGCGCTGACATTGATCGTGTCGATTTTTCCCGGCAGACCCAGCGCTTCCTGAACCGCCGGCAGCTGCGCTACGATCTGGTTTTCTTCTTCCCCGCCGCCGCTGACGACCCCGGCGATTTTAAAGAAGCTTCTGCCGCCATCCTGTTTGGCATAGGCCAGTTCATCTCCCGTCTTTACCTTCAGCTTCTGGGCCAGGGCTTTGCCAACCAGTACAGCATCGGTATCCTTTTCTGTCGGCCAGGCCCCGTCGATCTGCCACCAGGATTTCATATACTGTTCCCCGGTAGAAAACTCTTCACCGGTAGGCAGTTTCATGTAATGATCAAACCAGGTTCCTGTTAACGCAACCGTTTCGCCGTTTTCCAGTTTTATACTGCCTGTCAGGTGCGGCGAAAAGGCGACTATATTATTCGTCCAGAAGATCGTCTTCAGTTTGCCTACGTCTTCTTCCAGAAGGTACTCCTTCGGCGCGGAGCCTTCCTCCAGTCCGTAAATATCCTTCAGGATAGAAGCATTTTTTGAGGTAACTGTAATATTGGCGCCAAAGGCTTTCAGTTCCTGATTTACCTTGTCGCCTACGTCAAACATGACGTTCAACATCGCAGTCGCAAGGGATACGCCCAGAGCCACCGTCAGCGCCACAAACAGAAGCTGGCGTCCCTGCCGCAGGACAGCGCCCTTTACCATTTGCCAGAACATAACTCTTCCTCCTTCCGGTCAGCGGAAATATTTCTCTGCAGCTTCCAAAACAGGCTGTTCAATCTGCACCTGCCCGCTGTTTACGCCATATGCCACCGGAATCGGGTTACAGCCGCCAGGCAGCCCGATGGTCGACTTATTCATCACCACGTCGCACAATTTGCAGACAACCTGGTCCTCCCGTTCAATATAGCCGGTAGGCCCGCAGATTTCGCAACAATCCAGACCGACCCCATACGCGGAACCGCCTTTCCGGACAATAATAAACCGCACCTCCGTACCGCCTTTAGACTGGTAGGCATACCGGTGCAGGTGTCCGTCTTCCACTTCCTTCAACGGAATAGCCACCAGCCCGTTTTCCGCAGTAATGGGTACAGCCGGTATCAGTTCTTCCGCTTTATTGGCAAAGCTGCTTCCAAAGCTGGACAAAAAGATCATCAGGAACAAAGCCGCAACCGATGCTTTGCCCCAGCGTTTTTTATGTATATCATCTGCAACGATTTTCCGATATTCTGCAGGATTCGCCCCTTCCGGACGTTCAGGACATTTTTGTAAAAATAGTGCCACAGGCACCATAAATACAACAAAGAACACAACAAAGATAAACCAGGACTGGTGATCGATCAGCGGACCCATCAGCCGGATCAGCCCCCGCACAGGCAAAAAGCCCCGGGCCATCAGAATCTGTATCAGATATACAATCTGCTGGAAGAGCAGAGCCGCCACCTGAATAATAAACACCGTATAAAGCCGGCGGTCATTCAGGGATTTTGCCGCATGATAAATCAGCCAGCTGCCAACTACCGCAATGGCAAGACCTGTAAAAAAGCCAAGTATCCGTACCGCCATGTCAAGGGAAAGGATTTCTTCCACGTTGAGAATTGTTGTTACCGGAATCAGCCAGATTTCCATGCCATAATAAACGGACAACGCGATAACAAGAACCATTACCGCCATTCCGAAAAATTTAGCACGTCTGGAAAACTTTTCCTGTGATCCAAGCAGGACTCCTACCAGTCCTATTTCACTGATAATCGCAAAGAATGCCATAATTCCTTCTACAATTTCACGGCTGACAGCATTCCGTGTCCCCTGTTTAACCGCAATCAGGAAAACAGAAAACCAGAATCCGCGGTACGCAGCTTTTTTAAATGTCCGTATCAGGCTGCCCCCGTCATAGCTGATAAGGATGGCCAGTAAAACGGCCAGCGGCGTCAGCAGGGCAGTACCAAATTCCATTGCCGGGATAAGCTGCTGCAAAAATATCCTTAACGTCTGCATAATCAGGATTCCTTTCAGAGAAAATCGAAAATCCTGGCCGGAGAAACAGTTCCCCGGCCAGGAACTTATGGAATTGCAGCTTAATCCAGACTGCACTTCCTGTACTGCATATAACCTTCTATGCCAGATTACCAGTTGCGGGGAACGTAATCAAAGGTCCATTTCATAACGGTAGGTTTAGTCCACAGACGTCCGGTAACGCCGGTTTCCTTATCGATATGGAGGCTGTAGTTCTGGCGCATCGGGCTTTCGATAGAGAATTCGCATTCATAGGTTCCGGCGCCCTGCAGTTTCAGGTTGGCGCCATAATGCGGGCCGTCGTCAGCGCTCATAGGCATGAATACGCCGGTAAGGGGTTTATCCAGCGCTTTTTTGCTCTTGGCATCGATTTTGGTGATTTTGTAGTTAACGGTCAGATAGGGGATCCATTCGCCAACACCGAAGCCGCATTCGTTGCCTTCGGTGGCGTGGATATCGGTTTCCATGTGAATATCCGCTTTGTCAGCAGCCAACATGGAACCGGGAGGATCCATCTGTACCGGCTGGAAATATACCAGAGCCACATTGAAATGGTTTACGGTATCTTCCTGTTCATCGCCGATGGGGTATTCCTGGAATGCCGCAAAAGCGGAAGCGGAAGCCATCAGGGATGCAGCAGTAACACCTGCTACGGCTAAAGTTTTGAGTTTTTTGAAGTTCATGTTTCTTTCTCCTTTCAGAAATAAAATATTGTATTATGACACATAAACAGCTTGCCAGGCACAATCAGTCCTATGTGTTATAACCGAAAAATAATGCTTCAGGCATTCTTTTCTCTGTTTTGCATATGCCGCCAGATCATTGTCACCGCTCCGATAATCAGCAGGAACAACTGTGTACCGCAGGTTTCCCAGGTAGGATACAGACCCAGCCAGTCAATATTGGGGAACCAGGGAGCATGGAAAAAGGTCTGGCTGACCACGCCGGCTTCCTGCAGCTCGCTGACGCCGCTGCCGGCAAAAGCCACCGCCAGCAAAAACATCAGGGCGCTGGTAATGATAAAGAACGGACGCAAGGGAATCTTGAGCAGACCAAACTGGATCACGGCGTAAAGGATCAGCAATACGACACAGCCGGCCCCAAAACCGAACCATATCATTTCCGTATCGCTGCTGGAACCGTTAAAAAGCGCCTGATAGAACAGGATGACTTCCGCGCCCTCCCGGTACACCGCCAGGAAAGCTGCAAAGCCTAACGCTCTTGCCTTTCCGGTCGTCAACGTTTCCTTCATCATACCTTCAATATAATTCTTCCAGGACTGGGCGCTGGTCTTACCGCTCATCCAGAGACTTACCGACAGTAATACCGCTACCGCCACCAGCGCCGTAATGCCTTCTATCAGTTCCTGACTGGCTCCGGCAGCAAATTTATCCATGAGCTGGCTGAACACGTAAGCCGTGGCAAAGCTGGCCACTACGGCTGCTGTCGCATAATTGTACACTGTGTTCAGGTATTTGCTGTTGCCGGATTTGGCAAGATACGCTACAATGGCCACCAGCATGAGGATGGCTTCCATACCTTCCCGAAGCAGGATCAGGAACGCCGGCCAGAAGGATGCCCAGCGTCCCCCCGCAGCGCCTTTGCCTTCCAGGGTGGCAAGGTCTTTCTGCATCAGGGCCAGCAGTTCTTTTGCTTCATTCTCGACAGCTTCCGCTCCCAGATCTTCGCGGATCGCTTTTTTCAGCCGGCTGTACTGGTACTCTGCCACGTTCGCATTTTTTGATGAAATCGTGGTGCGTACAGCCTTTTCAAAGCCGTCCTTTTCATAAATGCCGTAATAGGAATCATTAATTGTATTTTTGGCAGTGGGGATATCGCCGTTTTTATACTGGCTGACTCCCTGATTGATCATGGCCTCTATATTCTGATACACCTGCCGCCAGTTCTGGGCAGCCTCTGCAGGCGCCGCAGTCAGGCAGACGGTCAGCAGGACCGCGCATACAAAACTTAAAATCCGTTTCATGGATTACCCTTTCCCCCTTAGTTTTTCAGCCCGGTAGCGTTCCAGCACCTGTCGGTCGATGTTCGGCACATTGAATGGGATGGATATGATCTGAATACATTCCATAGGCTGTCCGTTATGATCCAGGGCTGGTTTAAACCGCCAGCGCCGGCAGGCGGCCATAGCGATTTCATCAATACTGCGACGGCCGGATGTAACCGCGACTTTGGTTTTTCGGACAACACCGTCCTTGCCGATGGTAGCAAACACGGAAACACGCCCGCGGAAATTCACACCGGTAGCCGGATACGAATCCGCGATCAGCCGGGCCGGCTGCCCCATCTGTCCGCCGCTGCCCTTGCGCCGTATAACAATCGTACCCACAGAGCCGTCGGGGTTTTTCTCCGCTTCTTCAATCTGCCGTTTCAATTCACGGATTGCTTCCGCCTCATCCGCCGTGATTACCGGAACATCTTTTTCATCTGCTTTTTCAGCAGGCTTTTCTTCCGGTTTCTTTTCCGGTTCTTTCTTCTTTTGTTTTTCCGTTACTCCGGAAATATCACTTTCCGTAACAGGACCGACAGTCCCTTCCGGAGCCCCGGTCGACACGACAGCATTGGCCGGGACATCCTTCAAAGCCGCGGCAAGAGCTGCTGCATCTGCAGCAGAAAGTCTTCCGCCCTCATCACCGTCAGTCGCATTTTCATCTTCACTGCCAGCCGCTTCCGGTTCAGTATCCGGTTCTTCCGCAGTTTTCGTTTCTTCGGCCAGCGGAATATCCTCCAGCAGTATCTCCGTCCCCTCAGCAATCACCGGAGGTTCCGGCACAAGAAGAGGAAGCAGGAAGGTGGCGCCGGACCAGAGAAAGAAATGAACGACCAGAGCCAATATAAAAGATAATCTCCAATGAGATGTATAATGCATTGTTATCTTTTCCCTCGTCTAATTTGCTTTTTTATCTTCCGCCGCCAGAGAAACATGCTTTGCGCCGCACTGCTTCAATGTATCCAGCACCCGGGTGATCGATTCGTAGGAAGTCTTCCTGTCCCCGCGGATGACAAAAATCGTTTCCCTGTTTTTCGCCAGATCCTGACGGATGCGGGGACTCAGTACAACGGATGGCTTCTGATCCTTATCGTAAAAAACATTGCCGTCTTTCGTGACTGTGACAGAAATGATCGCCGGCCTGGATTCCCGCTGCACCGCAGCTGCAGCAGGCAGATTGACAGGGAGTGTATTCAGCTGCACCATGTAAATGGTACTGATCATAAAAAACACCAGCAGGAAAAGCATAATGTCTATCATCGGTATAATAATGACTGACGGAGCTTTTAAGCTGTGAAAATCACGCTTATGCTTCATGCCCTCACCTTCTCTTCCGGTCTTCTGCCGAAATAACTGCAATTACTTTGTCCAGTTCGGTCAGGATCGTATCCATCTTCTGGGCAAAATAGGAATGCACCACCAACGCTAAAATCGCTACGCAAAGACCCGTGGCCGTCGCAATCAGCGCTTCGCCGATACCGCCGGTAATAGCCAGGGGCTGCCCGGCCTGCAGATTGAAAATGTTAAATGAATTGATCATGCCGACGATGGTTCCCAGTAACCCCAGCAACGGCGAAAGCGTCACGATCATGGAAAGATAATTCAGACCGGAACGCAGTTCAGCTGCCGCTGTTCCGTAAGCCATTTCAAGCGCCAGCTCTGTATCCTTGCCGGCCACCGCCGCTGTCAGTCCTTCCCTGGAGACGAAAGCAGCAGCGTTTGTATCCTGTTCACAGGCCTGCAGCGCCCTGTTCCAGTCGCCGTCCTGTACAAGCCCCGGCAGTTTATCCGTAAAGGCATGGATTCCGCTGCCTGCTTTGCGATAAAACATAAAGCGTTCTATGAGGATGGCAACCACACAGACAGAGCAGAGTAAAAGCAGGTACATTACCGGACCGCCCTTTTGAAACCATTCCATTATTCCCATAAATCCCTCTTCCTCCTCAATCCTTTTATCCAGGGAAAATCCATTTTTTAGTAAAAACGGGCCCGAGTTAGCTATAGCAAACCAACGGGCATAAAAAATCCCTTGTAAATACAGTAACCCGATACCACAACAGCAGACAGCCTCTCTGCCTTGCAGTTCCGTTACCGCTTTTATTATATGCTGTGTTAACCACGTTTACAACTCTTTGGGCAAGATTTAGTTAGCCAGAGCTAACTAAATAATTAAAGAGCTTTCCGTCCTGCTTGACATGTTTCTGAGTATAAGAATAAAATTAATACAGGTGAACTTTGGAGACGATGATTCATGCGCTGCAAATTATAAAAACTCTTTTAATCAGAGTTTCCTTATTTTTTAACGATTAGTTAACCATTGCTAACTTATAGTCAAGAGGATGTCCGTATGAAATTCCGTATTATTCTTTCCTGCCTGACAGTGTTGCTGATTGCCCTGTCCGGGGCTGCTGTAAAAAAGCTGAACGCTTACTATGCGTATTCCGTCGATGCGGTCAGTTCTGCGACACTGCCCAACGCATACGGAGGCAAGGATTATAATGTGTTTCTGAATGGATTCCAGATTCCCGCATCGGAAAAACAGATCGAGGTCATTACACTGTATCTGGACGACAAGGCATATGTACTGCTGGCCAACACGACGAATCCCGGCGGTCTCACTCTTACGGAAATGCTGGACAGGCAGCCGAAGACCCCTGCTTCGCTCAGCATTCCTTACGATGCTTCCGATTCTGTTTACGAAGCGCACACGAGGGAACTGGCCAAAGAACTCACCAGGTTAGGTTACGCAATTACGTTACGACCTTATAATTCGGTACACTTCCGCTCCATGGCGCACAGCCTGCGCTTCGACATCATTTTACTGGAAGCGAGGTCGCTGTCATGAGAAAATTCAACAACCGGCTTGTCTGGCTTATGCTTCCTCTGCTCCTTATTCATGGCCTGTGGGGAAGTTTTACCCTTTTGGGTATCAACTCCATTACTTTAAAACCGCTTTCCTGGCTGCTTACACTCATAGTTATACTGCACGGTCTCATCGGTCTTTTACTTTCCCGTGATGCAGTCTCCATCGGTCTTCGAACCGGCCGCTGGTACTGGAAGGAAAATGCGCGTTTCTGGATCATACGCTTATCCGGGATCTGCATCTTTATTCTGCTGGGATTTCATGCAAGCGCTTACACCACTACAGTAAACGGCGTTTTTTTCCTGCGGAAATTTACCTTCCTGCGCATGCTTTCGCAGCTGCTGTTCCTTGCTGCCATCCTGATCCATCTGCTGGCTGCTGCCAGGCCCTGGCTTATCAACCGGGGTATTTTAAAATTCAGGGAACGAACCTGGGATTGTATTATTGTACTGACGATTCTAACCGCATTTTTTACTTTTTCCATTGTTACATATTACATTTACTGGAATTTTTAACGCACAGAATATACGGAGACCATTATGGATAAAGTTGTCATCATCGGTTCCGGGGCCGCAGGATTATCTGCCGCCATCCATCTGGCAGAAGAAAACGTGCCCTGCCTCCTGATTTCGGAAATGCCTTCTGCCCGCGTACAGTCTAACATGGCGGAAGGAGGGATCAACGCTGCCTTAAACACCATGGGACAGGACGACCGCCCGGAACTGCATGAAGCAGAAACCTACAAGGCCGGCCGCTTCCTTGCCTGCAAAGAAGCGGTGCACCGGCTGACTCACGGAGCCCCGGACATCGTCCGGATACTTTACGACTGGGGCATGGCCCTGAACATAACCGAAGAAGGGAACATCGCCCTGCGTCCTTTTGGCGGCCAGACCCGGAAACGCACCGCCTTTGCCTCTGCCAGCACCGGCAAGCAGCTGATGTACACTCTGGCTACTAAAGCCCGCGCCTATGAAGCAGACGGACGGATCGAAACCCGTACCGGCTACCGCTTCTTACATCTTGTGGAAAACAATGGACGGGCCATGGGCGTATTGCTTGTATCCGCCCGCACCGGGCAAATCGTTTACGCACCCGCTTCCGGCGTAATCCTCGCCTCCGGCGGCATGAACGGCTTATTCGGCAACGCGACCGGTTCCGTTTTAAACAAGGGCAATGTAACCGCTTCCCTGTTCAGCGCCGGGCTTCCCCTTGCCAATCTGGAAATGATCCAGTACCACCCTACCACCACCAGACTGCACGGTAAAAACATGCTGATCACCGAAGCTGTCCGGGGAGAAGGGGGTCGGCTTTATGTGGAGCAAAACGGCGAACGGTTTTATTTCATGGAAGTAAAATATCCGGAATTAGGTAACTTAATGCCCCGGGACGTCATCGCGCGGGAAGAATGGCAATGGATCAAGCAGGGCATCCAGCCCTATCTGGACATGCGCGACATCCCCAGGGAAGTCAGCATCCATAAACTGGCGGGCGTACTGGAAGCCTGTCACGACTTCCTTTCCCTGGATCCCCTGCAACAGCCGATTCCCGTCTCCCCCGGCATCCATTATTTTATGGGGGGAATTTATGTAGATGTAAATCACCGCACCTGCCTGCGCAACCTGTTTGCCGCCGGCGAAGCAGCCTGCCAGTACCACGGGGCCAACCGGCTGGGCGGTAACTCCCTGCTGGGGGCCATGTTCGGGGGCCGGACCGCGGCAGATTCCGCCATGGAAGACCTGAGCGGGAAGACAGCAGACTTCCGCCCTTCCGAAAGCTGGCTGCAGCCTTCCGTCTGGCTAAAAGGCCGCAAAGCCGGGTTAAACATTCCGGCTGCGCGCAATGCTTTAAACCTGCTTCTGCAAAAAGCCCTGGGCATTGAACGAAACGAAAAGGATTTGGCGCAATGCCTCCGGGATGTTCAGGAACTGGAAGCCCGTTCTGTCATGCAATACGACGAACAGGCCCCGTTAGATGAAAACGTCCTCTTTCCTGATTCCTTCCGGCTGGCCAGGGCCATTCTGCACAGCGCGCTGACGCGCCGGGAAAGCAGGGGCGCCCATACCCGGACGGATTATCCGGGAGAACGGGAGGAATACCGCAAAACAACCATGTGCGTTTTCCATCAAAACGAAATCCGTACAACCTTTGAACCGATAGAAGGAGACTGACCCTGCGCCGGCTGCAAAACCTGCACCGCCTCTCCGCAGGACGAAGGAGCCCATTGATCATGAAAATAAAAATTTGCATACAACGGCAGGATAACGCACAGGCCAAACCGTTCCTGCAGACGTTTCTATACGAAGGCGACGGCGCCATGACCCTTGCCGACTTTCTGGCAGAACTGAACGCCAGGGAACCTTTACTTACGGCGGACGGTAAGCCTGCCGCCCGGATTGCCTTCCTATCCAGCTGTCATGAAAAAAAGTGCGGCGCCTGCGCCATGCTGGTAAACGGAACGCCCCGGCTGGCCTGCTCTGTTTTTTTATCCGGATCTGTCGGAAAAGGCGGGACGATTTTCCTGGCTCCTCTGAGCAAGTTCCCGGTAATCAGGGATCTGGTTACAGACCGCAGCGAAACCTTTGCCATGCTGGAAAAAATGAAGGTCTGGCTGAGCAAAAAAGACAGCACGGACAAAAACTGGGACCGGAATCTGCAATATCAGGCGGGACAATGCCTGGCCTGCGGCTGCTGTCTGGAAGTCTGCCCCAACTATCTGGCAGGCAAAACATTCGGCGGCGCCGCTGCTATGATCCAATCCTATAAAGTTATGGAACAGAACCGGAATGATGCGCACCGGGAAGAACTGAAAGACTCCTATGAAGAACACTTCTTTAACGGCTGCAGCCAGTCGCTGGCCTGCGTACAGGCCTGTCCGGCCAAACTGCCCTTAGACGAAATACAGGCCCGGGCTAATGCCCACCTGCTCAAAAAACGCTGAACCGGTTTTTATGTTGTAATAGCAGACAATATTTAGTTGCAATGTTTAAACGATTATATTTCTTTTTACTGTTTTTAATAGTATATGTCTTTTCCGGTTGCAGCTTCCTTGCGCAAAAGGAACAAAACAGTACCCGCGACTTTTTTGCCATGGACACATATGTCAAAATGATTCTTTACGGTCCGGAAGCAGAAAAAGCGGCGGATGCGCTGCAGGCGGAAATGTTGCGGCTGGACAGACAGCTTTCATTATACAGTGAAAAAAGTGATGTGAGCCGCCTTCATCAGCAGCTTGCATCTCCTGCGTTGCCCCATTCCCCTTCGTCTCAACAAACCGATGCTCCCCACAAGGAATATTTGACACAAAGCCATACAATCCAGTTATCAGAAGACACGGCTGAGCTGCTGACCCGTTCCCAGAAGCTGCATGCGGAAACCAACGGCGCCTTTGACATAACTCTTTCCCCAGTTTCAAAGCTTTGGGGATTTCCCCACGGCCCGTACCGTGTGCCTGACAAAACAGAAATCCAGGCCGCCCTGGCCCGTACCGGTATGGAATCGATCCGGTGGGACAGCCGCATCCGACAGTTTTCCGCAGATAACCCTGCCGTTACTCTCGACTTCGGCGGTATTGCCAAAGGCTATGCAGCGGAGAAAATGGCTGCAATCCTGAAAAAGCAGAATATCCGTCACGCACTGCTAAACCTGGGCGGCAATGTGAAAACAGTCGGCGCGAAGCCGGACAATTCACCCTGGCGCATAGCCATACAGCATCCGGACGCAAAAACCGATTATCTGGGCGTCCTGTCTGTAAGCGATACATCCGTTGTCACCTCCGGCGATTATGAACGGTATTTTGAGAAAGGCAAGATCCGGTATCACCATATCCTTGATCCCCGGACCGGCGCACCCGCCCGCAGCGGACTCCGTTCCGTCACTGTTGTATGCAAAGACTGCACGCTGGCAGACGGACTTTCCACCGCCTTGTTCGTGTTGGGTCCGGAAGCTGTCATTTCTTTTTGGCAGAAACAGAAAGAACAGTTTCAATTCATTTTGTTTACCGAAAATAATACGCTCTATGTAACGGAAAAACTTCTTCCGGTTTTTGAAACAAAACTAACCGTGACAGCGGTCAGGTAAAGTTAAAATGAAACGCAACGATTTTTTTCTTTTATTATTGTTACTGTTGGGAACGCTCGCCGCTTTTCTGTTACGTCCCGCGCCCTCCACTGCAAAAGCAGAGTGGATTCAGGTAACGGTAGACGGAAAAATGTACGGTACATGGAAGTTAAATACTCCACAGACCATTACCGTCAGCACCCCTTACGGAGAAAACGTCATCCTCATCCAAAACGGTGCTGCGTATGTCAGCAAAGCAGATTGCCCCAGCCGGGACTGTATGAAACTAAAACCAGTCAGCAACACCGGCGATACCATTGTCTGTCTGCCCCACAAGCTTATTGTGGAAGGTAAAAGCAAAAACGGAAACGGCGGAATCGATACCATTGCGCATTAAAGGAGACACCCATTGGCAAAAAAAATAACCACTGCCGGAATTTTCACCGCAGTGGCGCTTATCTTAAATTATATGGAGATGCTGTTGCCTTTTAACATCGGCATTCCCGGTATCAAACCCGGCCTGGCAAACCTGGTCGTACTGCTGGCCATCTACCTGTTGCCTCCGGCGGAAGCGTTTGCCGTCGCAATATGCCGCATCCTGCTGGCAGGGCTGTTCTCCGGTAACGGCATCGCCCTGGCCTTCAGTCTGGCAGGCGGCCTGTCCAGTTTTTTTGTCATGCTGGCCTGCTTCAAAAGCAACTGTTTCTCCCCCACAGGCGTCAGCCTGGCGGGTGGCGCCGTACACAACATCGCACAATTTACAACAGCCCTGCTGTTATTACAAACACAGGCATTGCTGCTTTACCTGCCCTTTCTTTTGCTGGCCGGCATCGCCGCCGGTTTTTGCAACGGCCTGCTTGTCGCAAAACTGCTGCCGCGTTTAGGCAAAAGCATAAATCATTAAAACTATGACCAATCGCTTCCGCCCTGTAAAAAGGACGGAAGCGATTTTTTTCAGAATACAGACACTTATTTCACTAGCCCGTTTTCTTTCAGCCAGCTGTCAATACGGCCTGTCATATTAGCCAACAGTCCGTCTTTCACCTGCGATTTGGGAAGGGTTTTCCGCAAATCTGCCACACTTTCTGTAATATCGCTGCCGCCGCCTATCGATATGGCGTTTCGGATCGCGTCCTCAAAGTTTTTGGATTCAAAAAACGCTTCCATCGCAACAGGCATCGTACCCATACATGAAACATCAAACGTGTATGTATCGCGGATCTCATCAAGTGTAAATCCTATAGTCCGGCATATGATGTTCTATTTCTTCAGGAAGATTTGGTGCCTTATCAAAATAAAAACCTGTTCCGCCTAAATGAACACGCTCGGTCTCCTGCAATTCTTCTGGTACAGGCGTATCTGTAAAGACTTTGGCGATATATACATGATCGTACTCTACAAAATTTTTATAATCGAGTTTGAGTTCAACTTCGGTGCCTTTTTCCTTCCAATATGCCGAAATTTTTTCACAGACTAAATTAGGGAAACGATGCTTCTTACGACCAATAAGGTCTGCATCTATGACGGCAATTTTCATATGAACTCCTGTCGATTGCTCCACCCATAAATACCAAAGAGTCTGGCTTTATAAAATAAGTGTACTGTTTTGCAAAAGGGTATAGATTGGTTCTATAATAGAAAGGTCAACACGGAAGAATTAAAGAGATTAGAGAAAAAGCAGGTAGAACGGTATAAACTTTTCTTCAGGTTTATAAATAAAGAAATTACAGAACCGATTTATAAGATTGAGTAGCATTTTCTAAAACACTAAAAACGGCAAATAAAAAAGCACAGCATTGTTCAATGGATTTAAGAACAATACTGTGCTTTTAAAATTACGATTTTTAAAGGTGGGCTACTTTTGGGCTACTTTTAAAAAAAATAATCCGCAAGGCGAACCTTGCGGATTGGCTTTAAATCTGGTGGCCCCGGAGGGATTCGAACCCCCGACCTTTTGGTTCGTAGCCAAACGCTCTATCCAGCTGAGCTACGGAGTCACATTATCGCTGTTTTCAACAGCAAAGCTATTATAACTAAAATGAAAGGGATTGTCAATACTTTTTACAGAAATTTATTGTATCAGCACCGGCGTAAAATTTTGCGTATCGGCGGAAACCAGTTTATAATGGCATCCGTCCCGTTCCCTTTCAAAGATGGAAGCCGCCCCTTCCGCACCGTGAATGTGACCGAACACACAGGTCTTCACTTTATATTCGTCAATCAGCTGTTTGAAAACAGAGTTCTCTTCTGCTGAATAAAAAGGCGGATAATGCAAAGCCAGCAGGATATCTTCGTACCCTTCTTTTTTGGCGGCGTCCAGCGAAGCTCTGATGCGCAACTCTTCATGACGGAGAATACTGTCGTCGGTTTCCGGATGGTAGCCTTCACAGATGGGCGTCAGCCAGGCCCGTGAACCGCAGATGGCAAGCTTTGCTGTTTCCGTGTTTACCGGATCAAAATTATTTTGCAGAAAGAAGAACGCATCCCCTGTAGCCTGTTTCATTTTGGAAAGACCGGTCCACCAGTAATCGTGATTGCCACGCAGCATCACTTTTTGACCCGGCAGTTCCGCTATAAAACGCAGATCATCCTGCACCGCGTCCGTCAGCTTCATGGCCCAGGAAATATCGCCGCAGAGAATGACCACGTCTTCCGGCGCAACGGTCTGTTTCCAGTTTTCCATAATGCGTTGCCGGTGATGCTGCCAGTGCTCCCCGAACACCGTCATGGGTTTTGTTTCGGGAACTCCGGAAAAATGCAGATCCC
>CAJODT010000020.1:0-1661 GCA_905233365.1 uncultured Succiniclasticum sp. | reverse complement strand
CCTGTTTTTATCATTGTATCACAAATCCCGCGAAACAAAAACTTTTTGACAGTGAACGGTATGCTCCTTGCATTCGCTCCCCATACCATGTACATAGTTTCTTCACAGTTTTGCCTAACTTTTGTTACAAATTCCCATACCATTTTCCTTATAATGAAGTCGGTCCGGCAGAGATGCTTGTCCGGTCCCTCTCGATAACACATTAGAGTATGCGCACAGGCGCACGGAAAACGGCTGAAGCCCGCAGCATCTTTGCAGTCCGATTTGAAATCACAGCCGGATTTCCGCATTATGTAAAGTTTCAGGAGGAACAACAATGGACGCACAGACCAGATTGGAAATTCAAAATTTAACCGAACAGCAGCAGCAGTATGTAATACAGACGCTTCCTGTAAAAGAAAAATCTCTTTCGTCTGCTTATATTTTCTGGGTACTGTTCGGGGCGCATTATTTTTATTTGAACAAACCGTTCAAAAACATCTTTTTGTGGGCGCTGTGTTATATTTACATCGGCTTTGCCTGGTGGCTCATTGATCTTTTCCGCATGAAAAGCCTGGTCGCCGAGTGTAACCGTGAAATTGCCAAACAGGTAATCCACGATGCCATTCTGCTTTACCCCAAGCCGCAGAAACTGCACAGCGAAACGATTGACGCAGAGTATAAAGCTTCCTGATCATTCCGGCAGATTTTTCAGGCATGCTTTACTCTGAAAGTCAGCAAAAACAAAACCGGCATCTGCAAAATGCCGGTTTATTTTTTATGGATTTGTCATGACAGTATTTTTCGTATCAACTACATACAAACGCTGTGCTTTGTGAATTATCAATCAGGAAATATGTATCTGACTTTACTTTTGTTTACTCACATCTCCGCACTGTCAAACAGCAGCGTAACCGGTCCGTCATTTACGGAATGTACCTGCATGTCGGCGCCGAATTCTCCGTGTTCCACTGCAAAACCTCTGGCGCGGCAGGTCTCCATAAATTTTTCGTACAGGGGAACCGCCTGCTCCGGTTTGGCCGCGTGGGAAAAGCCGGGACGGCGTTTCTTCAGGTCAGCATAGAGGGTGAACTGGGAAATGACCAAAAGGGCGCCGCCCACCTGGTCCAGACTCAGATTCATCTTTCCGTTTTCATCTTCAAAAACGCGGCAGTTACAGATTTTTTCCGCCATCTTATCCGCTATGGCTTCCGTATCTTCGGGACCGATGCCCAACAGGATCAGAAAACCCTGCCCAATCTTTCCCGTAACGTTTCCCCCAATTACTACTGACGCTTCTTTTACTCTGGTTACTACGGCTCTCATCGAATCACTCCTGCTCTTTGTTTTTTATTTTTCTTATACGTGTTATATATAATATCATTGCATACATCGGCCTGCAACATTTTTTCTGAACAATCCCTGCAAAAAACGATTCCCCAATTGCAATCGCAAACTGCAATCGGGGAATTTGTTTATAAAAAATATGTAATTACCAAGCGCTGAGAATGCTGCCCTTGAAGTGATCGAGAATAAATTTCTTGTTTTCTTCCGAACGGTACACTTTCTCAATCTGTCTGATTCGCGGATCGTTGAAATTCTTTTCCGTTGTAACAAAAATATTTACATAGGGATTGTCCGCGCCTTCCACAATGATGGCGTCCTTCAGAGGATTCAGTCCC
>CAJODT010000019.1 GCA_905233365.1 uncultured Succiniclasticum sp. | reverse complement strand
CATGGTATTATAGGTATCCATAGCTGCAGCCGCTTTGGTCTCAGCTATAAAGACCATCTTCTGGCTCCGTTCTGTCGCTTCATGCAACATCCGCTGCGAACTCTGCGTCGCCTCGATGATCATGTTCTGGGACTGTTTCTGGGCATTAGCGATTATTTCATGAGCCTTCTGCGTGGCTTCCGCAACAATATTCTGGGACTGCTGGTTGGCATCCGCCATTACCTGGTTTGCATGAGCCGAAGCTTCCGCCGTCAACGTACGGGCCTGTTCCCGGCTTTCGGCCAGCTGGGACTTGCAGCTGTCTTCCGTCCGCACCTTCAATTTGGCCACTTCGATTTCAGCCAGGCTCTTCATCTTATCTACAAAGGACTGCGCATCTTCCCGTAATTTGCTGGTAGAAGAATCCGTTTTGCTCCGCAGGCCCAAAGCATAGGAATCCGCGTCGGTACGGGTGGATTTATCATAATCATCCGCTTCGACCCTGGTCTTGGACGCATATTCGTCCGCCATTTTCCGGACTTTATCCGCATAGGCATCCGCTTCGGATTTCATCCGGGTAACCTCGGCTTCCGTATCAGCCCGCAGCTTATTGCAGGCCAGTTCCGTTTCATGAGTCAGTACTTCCGCTTTCTGCAGGCTGTTCTTCTTTACTTCGTCCGCAGTCTCCTGCGCCACCACCAGCGTACTCTGCATGGTGGTCTCCATCCGCTGGTAATATTCCAGCTTGGCACTGACCCGCTCTACAGAATCCTTTAATTCCACATTATCCTGATATAAGCGTTCATAATCTCTGCAAACCTGCGCAAAGAACTGATTGACTTCGTCTGTGTCATAACCACGAAAACTTTTGGAAAATGTTTTTCCATTTAAGTCCAACGGTGCCAGCATACTATTTCCTCCTGCTAAAAACTCTATAATTATTCTTATTATCTATCGCTTTGTACAATCTATGTTCATTCTCATGGCAGGCGCCATGCAAATTTCATTTACAGAAGTACTGCCTAAGGAGACGCTGCTTAAATATAACGCTTCAGCGTAACGGCGCAGCGGCCCTTTTTCGTCGTGCCTCGTATCTCGGCCAGTTCGACTCTGCCCCGTCCGCGGAATGAAATCACGTCGCCTTCCGCAACAGACTGGGACGCGTTTTTTGCTTCTTTCCAGTTCAGCTTCACGTTCTGGCTTTTTATTTCCTCTGCCATCCGGGAACGGCTGATGCCATACCCCGCTGCCGCTACTGCGTCCAGCCGCAGCGCCGCCACGGTAGCCGAAATGATCTTAACCTTTTCTTCTTTCGCCTGCAAATCTTCTCTGCCGATCTGCTTCAGGTTCACATGGGCCGAACCTATCTGGGTCAGATTGCTTTCAATGTAGTTGGCAAAGGTTTTATCCGCCACAAACTGGGCGCCTTCCGGTGCCAGCACGATATCCCCCATAATCTCGCGTTCGCAGCCCATGCCCATGAACGCGCCCAGGATATCCCTGTGGCCTAACGTATAATACCGCTTATCCCACGCAACGAGGTAGCAGACAATTCCAAAATCCGGCTTGCGAATGCGGGAAGAATTTGCGGAGTTCGACGCGGAAAAAGTTCTGCCAGTTGAAGTTAAAAAATCTGCGCGAAAGACAGCGTGCCGTTGCGGAGAAGTTTTGCGCGGGATAATTTCGCCAAGTGGGGATCAAGGAACTCGCTGACCTTGTACTTTGCGATTTTCCGGGCCGCTTCCGCCAGATCCACCAGCCGCGCCGCCAGCTCTTCATCCCCGCTGGCCTTGAAGTAGCGTAATATTTTATCCCTGTCTGCCATTACTACTTACTACCTTTTAATTTTTCGCTACGGTCCAGTACAGCCTGCACCGCATTGTACAGCGCGCCCCGTACCGCGCCGTTTTCCAGCGCCTTGATACCGGCAATGGTGGTGCCACCGGGAGACGTCACCATGTCGCGCAGCACCCCCGGATGTTTTCCCGTTTCCAGTACCATCTTGCCCGAACCGGCAAAGGTCTGGGCTGCCAGCTTGATAGCCGCCGCCCGGGGCAGTCCGGCCATAACACCCGCATCCGCCAGCGCGTCGATCATCACATATACATATCCCGGTCCGCAGCCGGAGACCGCGGTAACCGCTTCGATATCCTTTTCCTGAACCCGCAGTGTTTCTCCGCAGCAGCCGAAAATCTGCTCCGCCGTGTTCACCGCTTTTTCGCTCACACCGGGACCGGGTGCAATGGCAGTCATGCCTGCGCCTACCGCCAGCGGTGTGTTGGGCATGGTGCGAATCACGGGATACCCCTTAAAAATCCCGGCAATCTTTTCAATGGTCACAGAACCCATGATGGAAAGGATCACTGCCTTTTTGGGCAAAGCAGAAACCAGCGCACTGTCGAGCACGCTGTCCACCATCTGCGGTTTGATTGCCAGCACGACCATGTCCGCACCCTTAACCGCTTCGCAGTTGTCAATGAGTCCGGTCACGCCATACGTGTCGTGCAGATACTCCGCACGCTCCTGCCGGTGCGCTCCCACGCAAATCGCCGCCGGATCCATCAGCCTGGCGCCGGTGATGCCTTTGATGATCGCTTCACCCATGGCGCCGCCGCCGATAAATGCCAGTTTTTTCAAATTCAGTTTTTCGGCCACGAGGATCCCCTTCTTTCTCCGCCATACACCTCTGCCTCTGCGTCAATATCCACATTGCGCGGCGCGCAGACCAGGATGTTCGGGCCAATGGTACGGATCGTACCGTTCAGCGCGTAAATGGTTCCGCTTATAAAATCCGTCATGCGTTTCCGCACAGCCGGCTCGGTGGTTTCAAAATTCACTACCACGGGCTGGTCGTTCCGCAAATAGTCCGCTACCTTCTGGGAATCATCAAAGCTGGTAGGTTCAATTACCACCACGCGGACTTCTGTCGTAGTCTTCATCTGGATCGTACGGTTTTCCTTTTTATTTTTCCGTACCCGGGACAGCAGGCCCGGTTTTTTCTCTTTTACTTCCTTTTCCACCGGAACCGGCATCGGTTCTTCCTTCACTACAGGAACGGGAGCCGGACGGACTGCTTTCGGAAAACCTTTCTTTGCAGGCTTCTCAACCACTTCTTCCTCTTCCGTGTCTTCGTCCTCTTCCTCGTCTTCCATTACGCGGTTCGGGTCGTCCGGGTCATATAAGCCCAGTGCGTCCGAAATACGTTCTAAAAACTTCTTTTTGCCCATATTGTATCTCCTTTGTATCAATATCCCCGGTTACTGTAATCCCTGGCGCCAAACAAGGCGGTGCCTACCCGCACCATGTTGGCCCCCTCTTCCACGGCAATGGCGTAATCACTGGTCATGCCCATGGACAGGTAATCGATATCCTTCCTTTGTCGCTTCAGCCTGCAGAAATATTCGTAACCCTGCCGGAACACAGAATGCAGTACAGCCTGATCCGGCGTATTCGGCGCGATGACCATAACTCCCCGCACCTTAATGTGAGGCAGCCCGTCCAGCACCGGCAGGACCGCTTCATACTCTTCCGGCAGAAAACCGGTCTTCTGTAATTCCCGCGCGATGTTAATCTGCAGCAACACATCCACGACCTTATCCTGTTTCGCCGCTTCCTTCTCCAGCGCCCGCAGCAGGTGCTCGCTGTCCGCAGACTCAATCAGGTCAAAAAACTCCACTGCCTGCTTCGCCTTGTTAGTCTGCAGGTGACCGATGAGGTGCCACTTGCCCGGATGTCCTAACTGCTCCTGCTTTTCCCGGGCTTCCTGCACCCGGTTCTCACCAATATTCCCCACACCCAGCGCTTCAATCTCCGTGACCACAGCCGCTGGATGGTTCTTGGTCACCGCAACCAGGCAGACCTCATCCCCGGTTTCCTTCTTTTCGGTACGTTTTGCCAGCGCCGATGCAATCGTTTCCCTCACGTTACGCAGATTATCTGCCAACATAAAAAAGACCTCTTTTGAATCTATAATTCTGAATTTCAATATAATAGAAATTATACCACATTAAAGCATAACAGAAAAACGGAATTTCAGCAAGAGTAAAGTGGATTTTGTGCTGTGTTGAGATGACATCTTATTCGTTCATCAATATAAACGTATGCTTTTTACCTTTTCCTGCACAGGCACACCCCCATGCGTCCCGTCCTTCCGTTTTCATAACGATAGGAACAGAACAACTCCGGGTTATGGTTGGTACAGATGCCCGCAACGGAAATCCGGGAAGGCGTTACTCCTGTTTCCATCAGCTGCTGCCGATTGACCTGCCACAGGTCCAGCCAGTATTTTCCATCGCATTTATCCATAAAACAGCTTTCGTAATCCGGCATCTCATTCCGCACTACATCGTCCACTTCGTAACAGCAGCCGCCGATGGAAGGACCGATAGCAGCCAACAGGTTTGGGGGTTTAACGTGAAAAGTATCCTGCATTGCAGCAACCGTTTTCTTTGCAATCTGCGCCGCTGTTCCCCTCCAGCCTGCATGAGCCAGCCCGATAGCTCCCGTTTCCGGATCGGCCAGAAGGACCGGAACGCAATCCGCATAGAACAGCAACAGGGGAACGCCTGCCAGATTGGTAATCAGCGCATCGGTGTCCGGAACTGTATCAGCAAAACGCAATGCGCCGCTGCCGATTAATTTATCCGTAATCACCTGCACTCTATTTCCGTGTACCTGGGCGCAGGTAGTAAACCGTTCGGCATTTACACCAATGGCTTCCGCAAATTTCTGCCGGTTGCGAACCACTTTTTTGGGATTGTCCCCTATATGCAGCGCCAGGTTCAGCGTGCCGGGAACAATATCGCTTTCCCCATGGAACCGGCAGGAACAGGCTGTGATAAAGCCTGCCTGCTCAAAGTCGGAAAAGTATCCAAACCAGATGTTGTTGTGTGATGTCAAATTGAAATCGTCGTGCATTCATTTTCCTCTTTCAGATTTTAATTTTTAATAAATATCTCTATGAAATTCCTGTTCAGAAGTCTATATGGTCAAATCATATTAAAAAAAATCAACCATAATAAGTATAACTATTATTCATCTTTATCCATTGCAGTTAACAGACATTGCAGCATTTTATCATCAGAAAAACACTTGTCACAGAGTTCCTGTTCACTCGTTCTGGCAAACTCCGCAGCGTTTGCAGCCGTCGAAACAACCGGGGGTAAACTTGCCCGCTTGGGAATGATCTCTTTCTTTTAGCAGGTATGATTTAGTCACGCCCATATCCAAATGATCCCAGGGCAAGGTTGCACTTGTTTCAATTTTTCGGCAGGCAAGTTCCTCCGGCAGTATGTGATAAAACTGAAATGCTTCTTTCAGCCCCGTCCGGTTTTCCGCTGCCCAAAGCAATGTCCTTCCACTTCTCCTGTCTCCCCTTGCCAACGCAGCCTGTAACACTGTTTCTTTCAACGACTCGGTCAGCAAACGGATGCGTTTGTCTTTTTTAAATCCGTTCTTCAACATTTTTAATCTTTGCTTCAATACCTTTATCTCTTCCAGCGGCGACCACTGATATGGCGTAAAGGGTTTGGGGATAAACGCGTTGACGGAAAGAACCAGGTCGCCTTTATGCCCCAGCTCATCCATCCGTTTCCGTACCCGATGCACCAGGGCAATCATCTCGTCAATGTCTTCATCACTTTCTCCCGGCAGACCGATCATAAAATACAGTTTAACGTTAGGCATTCCAGCCAGGGCGGCATACTCCATCGCCCGATAAATATGCTCTTCCGTAATTCCTTTGTTGATAGCTGCACGCATCCGGACGCTGCCGGCTTCCGGCGCAACCGTCATGGTACGCTGCCCGCTTTTGGCCAGGGCCCGCACCAGTGGCAGGTCCAGCGAATCGGCCCGCAGGGACGCGCAGGAAAAGGGAACCTGTTCTTCTGCCAGTGTTTTTGTCAGCTCTTTCATCTCCGGATAATCGGACACCGCCGCACCCATCAGTCCCACTTTGGCAGTCTGCTCCGGACGGTTACGGATATCCTGCAGCAGCAGTTCCAGTTTGCGGTTACGGGGTTTCCGGAAGCAGTAGCCCGCCATACAGAACCGGCAATGCCGCCCGCAGCCCCGGGCCACTTCCACAATAAACATGTTGGCAAATTCCGTATAGGGTGAGATGATGGCCGAGGTATGGGGATAAGCATCCAGATTCTTCACCCACTGGCGGCTGATTATTTCCGGAACAGCAGCCCGCCGTTCCATACCGGCAAAGGCGCCTGCCTCACCATATTGCGGCTTATAAAACTGCGGCACATACACTCCCGGCAACTGTGCTGCGGCCAGCAGCTTTTCCTTCCGGTTCTTCTTTTCCAAATGCATCTGGTCCAGAAGACGCAGCAGCTTCGGCAGCGTTTCCTCCCCTTCGCCGATAACGACCATATCCGCAAAATCTGCCAGGGGTTCCGGGTTAAAAGTGGCGCAGGGCCCACCAATGATTACAAAGGAATCCTTCTCGCCCCGCGCTTCCGCCAGCAATTTGATGTGCCCCATCTGCAGCTGGATCAGAAAGTTAAGATAATCCATTTCGAAGGAAAGCGTCGCACAGATATAGGGGAAATCTGCCAGGGAACGCTGGGTCTCCATGGAAAACAGGGGGGTTTTCGTTTTGGCATATTCTTCCCGCTTCTTTATTTCCGGCAGAAAGACACGCTCGCAGGCCCAGCCTTCCCGGTTCAGAATCCGGTACATAATATGCAGGCCCAGATTGGACATGCCCAGATGGTAAGTGTTTGGGTATAAAAAAGCCACCGGGGTTCTTCGCCCCGGGGCAAATATCTGGGTTCCGGTTTCTGTTGCAAGGATTTCCCTAACTTCTTTTTGCAGATTCCAGCTCAAACAACTGACCTCACTTTATTTTTTATCTTTCAGTTTCTTTTCCAGCGCATCGATGATGGTCTTCAGCACCTTCAGCCGTGCGTAGTATTTGCTGTTGGCCTCCACGATGATCCAGGGCGCGTAATCCGTATTGGTACGGCCGAGCATTTCGTTGACAGCGTCTTCATATTCCGCCCACTTGGCCCGGTTACGCCAGTCCTCGTCGGTAATCTTCCAGAGTTTTTCCGGATTGTTTTCACGTTCCTTGAAGCGGCGTGCCTGTTCATCCTTGTCGATCTGGAGCCAGAATTTCAAAACCACCATATTGGCGTCTGCCCATTCTTTTTCCATTTCGTTGATCTCGTCATAGCCCCGGCGCCAGTCCACGTCCGGCGTTATTTTTTCAATACGCTCTACCATGACCCGTCCGTACCAGGTACGGTCGAACAGAGCAATCTGCCCGGGTGCGGGAATATTTATCCAGAAACGCCACAGGTAATGGAACATACGCTCCACCTGATTCGGCGCAGAGTACGGATGTACGCTGAAATCCAGCGGATCCAGCGCCTCCGCCACCCGTTTGATGGCGCCACCCTTGCCGCCGGCATCCCAACCTTCAAAGGCCAGTATGGTAGCCACGCCTTTGTTGAAAGCTTCTATCTGCAATTCCCGCAGGCGTTTCTGGTAAGCAGCCAGCTTTTCCTTATATTCGTCTTTGGAAACATCTTTACTTAAATCAACTTTGCTGAGGATATCATATTTCCGCTTGCTGTCGCTGACGTTAGTAGACAGGCGCTGTGCCTGCTTGTAGGTCGTGTAAGCCTTCACCGCTTTGTTGATGCCGTCCACTACCGCATTGTAGATTTCGTATTCCGCCACGTCCACGTCTTCCCCGCTGATCACGTTCCAGGGCGCGTTCTCCGTGTCGGTAGCCTTCAGCATCTCGTCGTAGCGTTTGTAGAATTTATCGTAATTGCCTTCTTCACAGTAAATTTCATTAATCGGCTTCCAGGCCTTGCCCGTCTCTTTGGCAATCGCCTTTCTGTTCTTCTCCTGCTGTTTTTCCGAAATATGCACGAAGAATTTCAACAGGCAGTAATGCCCGTCTGTCAGTTGCTTTTCAAACGCATTAATTTGTTCATAGGTAGTCCGGGTGGATTTAACTTCATTCTTTACTTCGATGTCATTTTTCAGGTAGTACCAGCCGTGGCGGTACACCGTGATGTGTCCCGGAGGCGGCAGACGTTTCCAAAACGAGGTAAAGAAAGGCTGCTGCCGTTCCATTTCCGGAATTCTTGTTGAGGTGAAAACGTGGAAACCGCGGGCATCCATATACTGCATCATCTTCCCCACGATCTCGCTGCGGCGGGAATGGCGCCAGCCTTCAAAGACCATGATGACCGGCATGCCTGCTTCCCGGGCCGCGCGCTGCGCTTTGCCCAGTTCATAGCCCAATTTGTCATCCAGCAGCTTCTTCAATTCGGATTTCTTCAATTTTGCGTTGAGATTCACTTTGTTTAACATCAGAAATTATCCTCCTTCCAGGGCTTCAGTCCCCGGGGCTTGTCCAGGATCACCTGTAATCGGATGCCCCGTTTTAAGTCCTGTTTATTTAAGCGGGGCCGAACGTTTTGGCGCGCTCCCCCAATTTGTGAACTATTTTCTCCATTTACCTGCTGAGAATTACTTCGCCTGTCGTTTTGCAACTGTTGTTTGTTTTTCGCAATCTGCTCTGCTTCCTGACGTGCCGCTTCGATTTCATGATGGGAAAAGCTGCCGTCGGCCTTTCGCCACATGCTGTCCTCTTCCCTGCAGACAGCGTCGTGACCGTTCAGGACCACTGTCCGTTCGTCCCTGTCTGGTGAATTGTCAATCGCATTCGTCGATTGGCTCGCTCGTTCCCTTTCCGGAAGCTGAGGTTTCTGTGCCGTTGGAGAATCCGGCGGCAACTTCGAATCCGACCCCTGCTGCTCTTGCGGCAGAGGAGGCAGGTCAACCTCGTCAAAGTCCGGCAGCTTCTTATCCGGAAAAAAAATCCGGGCTTCCCGTTTCAGCTGCCGGGCCAGCTCTTCCTCTTCCGAAAGACGCTGCTCCTCCCGGATGGGAACAGCAGGTATAAATTCTCGGTTAAAAAACATAGAATCCTCATTTCGCCATCAGCCGGCAGCACAACCGGTAATGAAGGTATCTTCCATACTAAACAGATGCTGCTTTACCTTACTGCTCTTTTTTCACAAATTCTGTTGCGTAACCTTTGCCGCATCCGGATTTGTAATTATCAATCAGGTTTCTTCCGGCGTATCCGTTCCGGAGATTGCCTTGCGCATCTGGGTATCCGCGTTGATGTTGTTCATACGGTAATAATCCATCACACCCAGACGCCCCTGCCGCAACGCGTCCGCCATGGCCTCCGGAACTTTGGCTTCCGCTTCCACCACCTTGGCTTTCATTTCCTGGGTGTAAGCTTTCATTTCCTGCTCTTTGGCCACCGCCATAGCCCGGCGCTGTTCCGCCTTCGCCTGCGCGATACGCTTGTCCGCTTCCGCCTGGTCCGTCATCAGGGATGCGCCGATGTTACGTCCTACATCCACATCCGCAATATCTATGGACAGGATTTCGAAGGCTGTGCCTTCATCCAGTCCTTTATCCAGAACCGTCTTGGAAATATGGTCCGGGGATTCCAGCACGTCGGTGTGCATTTCCGAAGAACCTACCGTGGTAACGATGCCTTCGCCGACCCGGGCGATAACCGTCGCTTCCCCGGCGCCGCCCACCAGCCGTTCAATATTGGCCCGGACTGTAACGCGCGCCTTTACCCGCAGCTCGATACCGTTTTTGGCAACGGCGCCCACAACCGGCGTCTCAATGACCTTCGGGTTAACGCTCATCTGTACCGCTTCCAGTACATCGCGACCGGCCAGGTCAATGGCGCAGGCCCGTTCAAAATTCAGGTTGATGGCCGCCCGATGCGCCGCGATCAATGCATCAATAACCCGGTCCACGTTGCCGCCTGCCAGGTAATGGGCTTCCAGCTGATCGGAATTCACCTTCAGGCCCGCTTTGTTCGCCTTGATCAGAGGCAGTACGATTTTATCCGGCGGCACCCGGCGCAACCGCATGCCTACCAGATTAAAGATACTGACGCTGACGCCGGCGGAAATGGCCGAAATCCATAAACCTACCGGCACAAACTGTAAAAAAATGAACACGCCGATAACAATCAAAAACAGGCTGGCGCTGCCGCCCATCATTAATTTTGACATAAAACCCTCCAATTTTCACTTTTAGGAAAAGAATTCCTTAACTTTTATTATACTATTTTATGCCTTAGGATGCCACAAAAAATATAAATTGCCCCAGAGAATTCACGAATTTTTTCAAAAATAAAACAACAGTGCCTGTTACGACACTGTTGTCCATTGTTTACTGCAATAAGCTTTTCACGATGGTATTGATACGTTTCCCATCGGCCCGGCCCTGCACCCGGGGCATGACTGCTTTCATGACCTTCCCCATTTCTTTCGGGCCTTTGGCGCCGACGGAAGCAATCGCGTCTTTAATGATAGCCGTCAATTCTTCATCGCTCATAGCTGCCGGCAGATACGCTTTCAGAATTTCCAGCTCCTGATTGGTCTGATCGATCAGATCCTGGCGTTTGCCCTTTATGAATTCAGCCAGCGCGTCTTCCCGCATCTTGACAGCTTTCATAATAACAGCTAACACTTCATTTTCAGTAAGCTCTTCTTTGTTTTTGCCGTTGATTTCAGCATTGCGGATGTCAGACCTGACCATCCGGATCACTTCCAGACGAAGCTTGCCCGCTTCCCTGTCCTTCATCGCCTGCTTCATATCAGCCATCAGTTTTTCTTTTGTCGTCATCCGGCCCGCCTCCAATTATCTGGATTTACGTTTTCTGGCTGCTTCGGATTTTTTCTTACGCGCTACGCTGGGTTTTTCGTAGTGTTCGCGTTTTCTAACTTCGGAAAGAATGCCAGCCTTCTGGGTTGCGCGCTTAAAACGACGCAGTGCGCTTTCCAGGGACTCGCCCTTGCCAACTTTAACTTCTGCCATCTGATCTCCCTCCCTCCATACACTTATGGAAACACTGATTAATCAACGTCTCCTTAGGGAAGTGTTCGGTTAATTTTCATTATTCTCAGGTGTCAGGAGACACCTGTCCATAATGTTACCAATAAATTATATCGCAAACGGCAGAATCTGTCAATAATTGAATCCCACTAAATTCAGCGATTTTCTGCTGTTTTTTGTGAAAAAACTGTAACGAATTATTAGCGGCAAAAAAGCAATGCCATACTGTAACATCACATTCCGGCAAGCAAAGCAACGGAACGCTGATTTCTGAGGTCTATTCTTTCGGGAAGGGAGGCCAGCCCATGGCTTTGCCGCCGATCAGATGGATGTGCAGGTGCTGTACGGTCTGTCCGCCGTCTTTTCCCGTGTTGATGATCAGGCGGAAGCCGCTCTCTTTGATACCCAGCTTGTCCGCAATCTCCGCCACCTTGCCCAGCATATAACCGACCAGCGCAGGTTCTGCCGCCATCACGTTGTCCGCATGGGCTTTAGGTACTAAAAGCACGTGGACAGGAGCTGCCGGTTCCAGATCTTTGAATGCGATCATCTTGTCGTCTTCGTACACTTTGTTGGAAGCGATCTCGCCCGCTGCGATTTTGCAAAAGATACAGTCACTCATGATTATGCCTCCTATTGTTAAATGATGCTTTCAGAAAAAGAATTCGCAAAACCGTACACGATTGCTATTCCATGGATTCATTCGCCTGTGGCTTCGAAACTCGGAGTCGCGTTGCGGGGCAACCCGCCTCCCACTTACTCACTGCGCACGCTCAGCAAGCTTCGCGTTGCTCGATATCGTCAAACTGGGACCCTTCCGGGTTGCCCCGTCAACACTCAATGGAATAACGCAATCATTCCCGATGTTTTGCTCATTTCTTTTTCTTACCTGCAACTACTTCAAATTATAAAATGATGCCTTTGCAGTTGTCAATTAAGGCTTCCGTGATTTTTACGTCCACCACTTTACCACAGAGGTCCGCGTTTCCCGGCAATTCCACCCGGATGTAGTTTTCCGTTAAACCTTCTACAAATCCGCTTTTTCCTATCGGTTGTTCCACCAGCACCGCATGATTTGTTCCCACATTTTGTGCAAAATATGCCTGTTGCATTTCTTTGTCCAGCTCTGCCAGTTTTTCCGCCCGGTGTTTCTTTACGGTTTCCGGAATCTGGTCCTGCCTTGCTGCCGCCGGTGTGCCTTTACGTTTGGAGTATGGGAAGATGTGCATCTTGGCGAAGCCGCATTGTTTCACAAAATGGCAGGTTGCGGCAAAGTCGTCTTCCGTTTCGCCGGGGAAACCCACGATAACATCTGTCGTAATCGCAACGCCGGGAACTTTGTTACGAATCTGTTCCAACAGCGTTGCGAATCGCTTCGTATCATACGGACGGTGCATATCTTTTAAAACGTTATCGCACCCGCTCTGCAGGGGCAAGTGCAGATGAGGACACAGGCGTTTGTCCTCTGCCATCAAATCCAGCAGACGCGGTTCCACTTCCACCGATTCCAAGGAACCCAGACGCAGGCGCTGCAAATCCGGGACGGAAAGCGCTGCCCGGACCGCGTCATATAATGTCGTTCCGTCTTTCATCTCTTTCCCGTAGCAGCCAAGATGAATGCCGATCAGGACAATTTCCCTGTATCCCGCTTTCGTCAGGCGCTGCACTTCTTCTTTTATACTTTGCAGGCTCCGGGAACGAATCGGTCCCCGTGCGTAGGGAATGATGCAGTAGGAGCAATACTGATTGCAGCCTTCCTGAATTTTCAGGTAGGCTCGGGTCTTGTCCGCTTCGTTTCCGCCAGACATTTCCTCAAACCGCACGCCCTGTTCCCAGGGGCGTACTTCGTCATCCACTGCAGAAGTGCGTAACTGTACAAATTGTTTTTGTACAATTGCCTGCTCATTGGAATCAGCCTCTGCCTTTATTCTTTCAGCCTCAGAATCAGAAACCTCTGAAGCTCTTTTCATTGCCTGTTTTCTGTCCAGCGCTGCTTCCACCAGCGTCACGATTTTCGCCCGGTCCTGGGTGCCAATGATCAGGTCTACCCCGTCGATGGCTTTCACTTCCTCCGCGGCAGTCTGGGGATAGCAACCCGTCACCACGATCAGCGCGTCATTCTCTTTACGGATGGCCCGCCGAATCATCTGTCTTGATTTCTGCTGTCCCGTGTTGGTCACCACACAGGTATTCACCACATACACATCGGCCTCTTCCGTAAAATCACAAACAGTGTATCCCGCCTGCCGGAACAGTTCCTGCATGCTGGCCGTATCCGCCTGATTTACTTTGCAACCCAATGTCATAAACGCAATTTTGCTCATTATATTATCTTTCCTGACTCTCAATCCATTTACAATGTTAAAACGTACTGTCGTCACAATTCACATTGTATCATAACGCAGTAACCGCCGGACAATCGGAAACTTTTTCCATTAGTAAGCTTTTTCCATCAGCAGCCCCACCCAGTCTTTGATCCGGGTCACTTCTTTCACCCGCAGTCCCACTTTTTCCGCAGCTTCGGTTACGGCCTGCTGATAATCTTCAATGATACCGCTGGCGAAGAACAGGCCGTCCTCCTTCAGCTTACCGGGAATATCCGGCAGCAGCAGGATGATGATGTCCGCCAGGATATTAGCCACGATCACATCGGCTGTGCCTTCCGTACCGTGAAGCAGGTCGCCCTGTTTTACTTCGATGCGGTCTGCCAGTCCGGCTTTTGCAATATTTTCCTTTGCCGTCCGCACCGCAACTCCGTCTATATCCACTGCTTTGATATTTTTGGCGCCCAGCTTTGCCGCGGTCATGGCCAAAATGCCGCTGCCTGTTCCCACGTCAAACACCGTGGTGTCGGGATGAACCATTTTTTCCAAGGCTTCCAATACAAGAACCGTCGTCGGATGCGTCCCCGTTCCGAAAGCCATGCCCGGATCCAGTTCCAGCACGACGTCCTCCGCTTCCGGTTCATAACTTTCCCATGAGGGTTTCACTACAATATGTTTCCCCACCCGCGTCACATGGAAGTACTGCTTCCATTCATCCGACCAGTCCGTCTCGCTGACCTTCCGGAACAGCGTGGGCCCTACACGAAAGCGTCCAATCCGTTTTTCCACCGCGGTCAGTTCCGTTTCGATTCGCTGCAGCCTTTTCTGCAGTTCTTCATCTTCCGGATAATATGCCGTTACCGTCACCACAGATAAATCTGTCTCTTCCGGCAGCGGGTCGCAAAGTTCAAAAGGTAATGACTTGCGCACCGTTTCATACAGCACAGAGTCCTCAATTACCACTCCGTTCCGGGCGCCGGCCTCCCGCAAAATTTCCGCCGTTACTTCTTCCGCTTCATGTATCACTTTTACGCTGACTTCCAGCCACTGTTCCATGTTCATATCCCCAGATTATCCGTTTCATACAAAATCGCCGCAGCCGCTACCAACCCGGCCGTTTCCGTTCGCAAAATCCGCCGCCCCAGGCTCACCGCAATGCCGCCTTCTTCCTGCGCAAGTTTTACTTCTTCATTGGAAAGCCCGCCTTCCGGCCCGATGATCACGCCGATTCTCTTTGCATTTCTGTGAGCCTGCAGCACTTCCTTCAGACTGATCCGGTTTTCGCTTTCATACGCAATCACCAACAAATCCCATTTTTCTTCCTGCAGAACCTGAGACAACTTCATAACCTGATGCACATCCGGAATCACATCCCGTTTGCTCTGCTTGGCCGCCGCTTCCGCAATTTTCTGCCAGCGCTCTGTTTTCTTTCCCGCTTTGGAACGGTCCAGCACCACCACCGAATGATCCATGGCAAGCGGGAAAATTTCCGCTACGCCAATCTCCACAGCCTTCTGTATAATCAACTCCATCTTCTCGCCTTTGGCCAGACCCTGCATCAGGGAGATCCGCACATCCGGCTCGTGGGTCTCCCGCAGGATTTCTTTTGCCGAAACCGTAACTGTATTCATACTGACAGCCGTAATTTCCCCCACAAAGCTGATGCCGTCATCCGCTACCACCTGCAATTGATCTCCCGTACCCATACGTAGCACATCCATAATATGGTGGGCGTCCCTGCCGGTAATCTGCATTTCCTGTTTATAAGGCTTCGGAATGAAAAAACGATGCATACAAACCTCGCTTAAAACTTCGTATGTTTTTTAATCAAGTGTAAACTTCTCAGTCTGTTTCTTCTTTTTCAACCATAAACTCCAGGGTACTTTATAGTTCGTTTTACGGTTTTCCTGCACATATTCATAGATCAAGGGCATCATCCTGGCTTTTTCCTCATAGAGCGGAACTTTATAGCTGTCGGATTTCTCGGTGTAAAGAGGATAGCTGCCTCCCACCATCGTCTGACGGACAGCAATGTCCTGCATCGACACGCCCGGATTCCTCATCATATCGTAAATCATCATCATGATACTCGTGCGTCCCTTACCTGCATGACAGTGGAAATGCAGCCAGGCCTGGCCCGGATCAATTCCATTTACAAAGGATATAAAAGTATCGATATGTTCCGCCGGGGGCCAGATATGGTCCCGAACCGGAATCCTTAAATATTTAAAACCTTCGCTTTCAACCAGTTCCTTTTCCGTCATAACGCTTTTAATGCTGATCGCCATCCGGGCAACCGGCGTATCGTTTTTTCTGGCATACACATTAATTGTTCTGCCGATCATTGCCCCAAAGCGCTTCGCTTCGTCAGCCTCAATCTCCTTAAGCGTCTTTCCTTCATTTGCCCAGTTGTGAGACCCGTACCAGGAGAGCGGGATTCCCTCGTTAACAAGAACATGGCTTTCCTGCCGCAAATCAATAACATATATGTCCTTGCCCCCGGCGCATTCCCGCAAGACAGGAGCAAGCCTCCTGAACTGCAGCCCCGAAAACTGCGCGCTGCCCGAAATACACAGTGTATCCAGACCTTCTGTGGAAGGTTTATAATCCGGGTCGAACCTGTACTTGGAGTTCACTTTCTTAAATTGATACCGGTGATCCGCCAGCAGTCTCACATTGGCCAGCTCGCCCTTCCAGCCGTTCAGTTTGTCCCTGTCTATCCTGACAAACGGTACTGCGGCTTCACCACAAGCTGTACATGCTGCAGAAAACAGAAACGACACAAACAGGCACAAGATAACAGAACGAAGCAAAAAGACACTCTTATTATGCATCATACCGCCCCAATTGACAGTCATGGTGTCATGTTTTTCTTTCGTCCCGGCACTGAGCAGCCCCCGCTTTTTGTCTAACTGTGCAAAAATATCTGTTATAAATTGTGCCATACTATCCCCTCTGGTTTTTAAGGAAACACTGATTCATTCGTCTGCACGCTGACCGGTGCTTTTTGTGACTAACTGCGTCAATGTCCCTCAACGCAGCTACAGGATGACGACAGGTTTAAAAAAATGCTTAGCTTAGCTTTGCTTATATTATATTTTATCATAAAATTTGGTGCTTTGCACTGAACACAAAAAAGTACGGCCTGCATTCTCTGCAAGCCGCACCTCAAACATCCATTTCACATTCTAACCATTATGAAATTACTTAAACAAATCCTTGATCTTGTCCAGGAACCCTTTCTCTTCCGGGTTGATGTTGTCCTTGGCCACGTCGGCGAAATTACGCAGCACCGCCTTTTGCCGTTCGGTGAGCTTCGTAGGCACTACCACCTTGATGCGGACCAGCTGGTCGCCCCGGCCGGTTCCACGCAGACGCGGAATGCCTTTGCCCCGCAGACGCATCACGCGGCCCGGCTGGGTTCCTTCCGGAACCTTCATCACAACTTTACCGTCCAGAGTGGGCACTTCAATTTCCGCGCCCAACGCAGCCTGCACGATGTTGATGGGCACTTCGCAGTACACATCGTTGCCGTCCCGCTCAAAGAACTTGTGAGGTTTCACGAACAGGTACACGTACAGATCCCCGTTGGGTCCGCCCTTGGCCCCGGCGGCGCCTTCGTTGGCTACCCGCAGACGGGAGCCGTCGGCCACACCCGCCGGAACTTTCACTTTCAGGTTCTTCTGCTTTTTCAGGACACCTGAACCGTGGCATTCGTGGCAGGGATCGGAAATAATCTTTCCTTCCCCGTGGCATTTCGAACAGGGCCGGACGGTCTGCATCTGGCCCAGCACAGTATTCTGCACCACGCGGATCTGGCCGGTACCGTGGCAGTCCGGGCAGGTCTCCACCTTGGAACCGGGTTCCGCGCCGTTGCCGTGGCAATGGTCGCAGGTCTCATCCCGGTACAGGGAGATCTCTTTCTCTACACCGAAAGCCGCCTCCTCAAAGGTCAGGTTCAGGTCAAAGCGCAGGTCACCGCCACGCTGGGGTCCGTTGTTAGCCTGTCCGCCCCGGCGTCCGCCGGCGCCGCCGAAGAACATATCGAAAATGTCCTCCATGCCGTTGCCGAACCCGCCGGCCCCAAAGCCGCCAAAACCGTCGAACCCGCTGAAACCGCCGGCGCCTGCACCGCCGTTTTCAAAGGCAGCCATACCGAACTGGTCATACTGGGCACGCTTCTGGTCATCGGAAAGGACGCTGTAAGCTTCGCTGCATTCCTTGAACTTCTCAGCGGCTTCCGGATTATCCTTGTTCAGATCAGGATGGTACTTGCGTGCCAGCTTGCGATATGCTTTTTTGATATCGTCGGCGCTGGCGTCCTTAGGGACGCCAAGCACCTCGTAAAAATCTCTTTTTTCAGCCATTGTTTTATCCCATCCCGCTGATGTTATTTCTTATCGTCAACTACTTCCGCATCGACCACATCGTCTTCGGGCTTCTTGCTTTCGCCCGCGTCCTGTGCACCGGCGCCGCCGGCAGCACCCGCATCGCCCTTGTTGGCTTCCGCCTGCTTGTACAGTTCGGCAGACAGTTCATACAACGGTTTGGTCAGCGCTTCGGTAGAAGCTTTGATCTTTTCGTTGTCGTTGCCCTTCATGTCTTCCTTCAGTTTATCCATGGCAGTCTTCACTTTGGCGATCAGGTCATCCTTGCCCTTTCCTTCCATATCTTTGATGGTCTTTTCCGCCTGGTAAATGAGGGAGTCAGCCTGGTTCTTGATCTCGACGCCTTCCTTACGTTTCTTGTCCGCTTCCGCGTTGGCTTCCGCTTCTTTCACCATCCGGTCCACTTCATCCTTGCTCAGGGTGCCGGAAGAGGTGATGGTGATCTTCTGTTCCTTGCCGGTACCCAGATCCTTGGCGCTTACGTTTACGATACCGTTGGCATCGATATCGAAAGCCACTTCGATCTTCGGAACCCCGCGGGGAGCCGCCGGGATGCCGCCCAGTTCGAAACGGCCCAGAGTCTTGTTGTCTGCCGCCATGTCGCGTTCGCCCTGCAGCACGTGGATATCCACAGAAGGCTGATTGTCCGTTGCCGTAGAGAAAATCTGTTTCCGGGAGGTCGGAATGGTGGTGTTGCGGTCGATGATGCGGGTGAACACACCGCCCAGGGTTTCAATACCCAGAGACAGCGGGGTTACATCCAGCAGCAGTACGTCTTTTACTTCGCCTGCCAGTACGCCGGCCTGGATGGCGGCGCCGATGGCTACGCATTCGTCCGGATTTACGTTGCGGGTAGGCTCTTTGCCCATGACCCGTTTGATGGCTTCCTGTACCGCCGGGATACGGGTAGAGCCGCCAACCAGGATAACTTTATCAATATCTTTTGCCGTCAGGCCCGCGTCGCTCAGCGCACGTTTGGTCGGGCCAATGGTCTTTTCTACCAGATCAGCGGTCATCTCTTCAAATTTTGCACGGGTCAGGTTCATATCCAGATGTTTCGGGCCGTCAGCGCCTGCCGTGATGAACGGCAGGTTGATGTTGGTGGTCACCATGCTGGACAATTCAATCTTGGCCTTTTCCGCAGCTTCACGCAGACGCTGCATGGCCATTTTGTCGTTGGACAGGTCGATGCCGCTTTCTTTCTTAAATTCGGCAACCATCCAGTTCATGACGCGGTCGTCAAAATCATCGCCGCCCAGATGGGTGTCGCCGTTGGTGGCTTTAACTTCAAATACGCCGTCGCCCAGCTCCAGGATGCTCACATCGAAGGTGCCACCGCCCAAGTCATAGACCAGGATGGTGTGGTCGTCGGTCTTGTCGATGCCGTAAGCCAGGGAAGCCGCCGTGGGTTCGTTGATGATACGCAGTACTTCCAGGCCCGCGATCTTGCCCGCGTCCTTGGTTGCCTGACGCTGGGAATCGGAGAAGTAAGCCGGAACGGTGATGACCGCCTGGGTCACGGTTTCGCCCAGATATTTTTCCGCGTCACCTTTCAGCTTCTGCAAGATCATGGCGGAGATTTCTTCCGGAGAGTATTTCTTGTCGCCGATCTCCACACGGTAATTGGCTTCGCCCATATGCCGTTTGATAGAGCTTACGGTGCGGGCCGGATTGGAAATCGCCTGACGTTTGGCCATCTGGCCGACCAGACGCTGATCATCTTTCGTGAAACCAACTACAGAAGGAGTCAGGCGGCTGCCTTCCGGGTTCGTGATAACGGTGGGTTCGCCACCTTCCATTACTGCTACAACAGAGTTCGTAGTACCTAAGTCAATACCAATTACTTTAGACATGATGTATTCCTCCTTAAATTTTTAACTTAAATTAATAACCTGCTATTAATTACTGAACCTTGCGGTTCAAACTTAAACGTTTACTCGTTACTGATGACGCGCACCTTGCTGTGGCGCACCACCTTGTCATGAAGCTGGTAGCCTTTTTCAAAGACCATATCGATGGTCTCGTCTTCCATCTCCGGGTTATGCCCCCGCATCACCGCTTCGTGGAAGTTGGGGTTGAACTTTTCGCCCTGGGCCGGGATCTCCTTCACGCCCAGATCCTCCAGCGTTTTTACAAACTGCTTCTGGATGCCGGCCATGCCGTCCACCACGCTCTGCACGTCTGTGGCATTTTCCGCCGCGGCTTCCGCCCGCTCAAAGTTGTCCAGAATCTGCAAAAACTTGTTGACCACGCTGATGGTCACATAGGTGGCCAGCTCTTCCCGCTCCGTCGCGTTGCGGCGGCGGAAATTATCGAAATCTGCCTGGAGGCGCAGCAGACGGTTTTTGGTTTCCGTCACTTCTTCCTCCCGTGTTTTCAACAGCGCAGCAGTTGCCGTCAAACGGGCTTGCACATCTTCCAGCGTTTCTTCGGTTGCTTCCTCCTGCTTTGTTTCTTCTGCAGTATTTCCTGCCGTCCCTTCTCCGTTATCGCTTCCCGGGGTCTCTGCCTGTTCCGGCACACTTCCGGCTTCGGCGTTCATTTCAGCCTGAACATTCTCGTTCAGGTTCTGATCCGTCTCTTCCCGGATATCTTCTTCACTCTTCCAGTTAAACAACGCGGTTCCTCCTTTTGGGTTTCTTTTAATCAAACCTTCTATAACATTGATAGTTTGCTGATAACTTTTCGGCAACTTTTTCTGCAAACGCTCCCGCCTGCCAAATCACTGCGGGTCTTTTAATATCGTTTCCAGATATTTGTGCAGATAATTCATCACCGCGATGACCTTGCGGTATTCCATCCGGGTGGGCCCCAGCACCGCCATGGTCCCTACGATCTGGCCGTTCAGCCGGTAGGTGGCCTGCACCATGCTGCAGTCCTTGATGCCGGTGAACTTGTTCTCGCTGCCGATGGTCACCTTCAGGCCGGAGTCGTCCCCGACGTTCAGGATATCCTTCACCACTTTTTCTTCTTCCAGGATCCCCAGCAGGTCCTTCACCCTGCCCACATCCTGGAACTCCGGCTGATTCAGCAGCTGCTTGGCTCCGCCCAGGAAGACTTTCTGCTCGCTGTTTTTCGCCGCAATGTTGCCGATGGCCTTTTTCAGGGAAGCCAGCATCACCTCATCCTCGGATACGGCGGAGTACACTTCCTGGAGCAGGTCCCCGGTGATTTCCGTAAGCCGTCTGCCCTCCAGCAGATTGCTCATCTTGCCGGACAGGTAATCCATCTCGCCGCTGCTCATCCCTGCCGGGATATCGATCAGCCCGTTATCCATGGCCCCGTCGTCGGTGACGATGCACATAATTGCCTGGGTATCGCTTAACGGCAGGAACTTCAGATACTTAAACCGGGCCGTGGACTTTTTGTTGGCCAGCACCAGCGAAACATTCTGGGTCATACGTGACAAGATCTTGGCAGTGGATTTGAAGATATCATCCATGTTGCGGATGCGTTCTTTATACCAGCTGTTGATCAGCGCCCTGTCGTTTTCCGTCAGCACGCCGGGTTCTTCCTTCATGGAATCCACGTACAGGCGGTACGCCTGCGCCGAAGGAACACGCCCTGCCGAGGTATGGGGCTGCTCAAGGTAGCCTAACAGTTCCAGATCGCTCATCTCGTTACGGATGGTGGCCGGACTCAATCCCAGATTGTGTTTGCGGGCAATGGTACGCGAACCCACCGGTTCCGCAGTTTCAATATAGTCTTCGATGATGATCTGCAGGATTTTCCGTTTACGGTCGTTTAACATAATCCCACCTCATCTTTTATCAGGAAATCGTTAGCTGAAAAGCACTGTTTAACCAGCGTCTTTCCCGGTCTCCTTAAAGCTTTTGTATCTGTTAGCACTCATTCATGCAGAGTGCTAACATCGTTTCCAATGATAGAATAGCACCTTAGTCAAACAATGTCAATAGTCAAAAAGTAAAATTTTCGTATTTTTTCTATCAATTCACACAAACTTCAAAATTTAACAGGAGCCGCCTTGCTATTTCAGCAGACGACCCCTGCAGCTTCCGGGAGTAAAAATACCCGGATTATTAATTCATTATTCCAATGTAGCTATTTACTTCTTTTCCGCTACTGTTGCTTTGAATGTTTTACCAGCTTTAAACGCAGGCGCGGTTACCGCCGCAATCTTAACCTCTTTACCGGTATGAGGATTCCTGCCGGTACGCGCTGCACGGGCCCTCGCTTCAAAGGTGCCAAACCCGGCCAGCTGTACTTTTTCCTTATTTGCAACCCGCTCCGTCACTTCAGCCAGCAGGGCCCTTACCGTTTTGTCAACAATTTTCTTTTCCACTCCGGTCTTTTCGGCAACCGCCGCGATCAATTCCGTTCTGTTCATAATCAATCTCCTCTGCCTTGAATATTTTATAAATTTATCTCAACCGGGTCCTGCAATTTGCAGCCCGGCATCTGTCATGAAACTCAATACGTTTTACTCTTCCACAATTTCAAAATTTTCCCCGTCGTACAGGTATTCCTCGCCGCGGTCGTCCTTCAGCCGGTACATGATTTTCTGCATAATGCCTTCTTTGCATTCCGTCACTTCATATACTTTTCCCGCTGTGAGGTTCTCCCTGTCATCTGCTATACACTTTACTTTCATAGTTCTCAGGCTCCGTTTCTCTTCAACTGATGAAGCACCGCGTTCCCGGTAAAGCAGTTCTTGCCTTTACGCTTGGATTCGTACAACATTTCATCCGCCTCATGGAACATGCTGCGCAGGTCGCCGCCATTCCTGGGGGTACCGATGATATAACCGCCGGATAAATGAATGGTGGGCGACGGATTGGCGAGCTTCGCCCCCAGCAGATGTTGCCGGATATGGAGTACTTCCATTTCATAGGCAGTCCAGTTATCGTCCAGCCGTATCAGAAGGAACTCGTCGCCGCCGTAACGGTAGCAGTCCGTGTTTTTGAAAAGGGCTTTCAGCGTCCGGCTCACTTCCTGCAAGGCCAGGTCCCCAACCTTGTGCCCGAACGTGTCATTGATCTTCTTGAAATCATCCAGATCCAGAAACGTTACAATCAGTTTCCTGTTTATGTAGCTGGCATAGTTGTCACGCAGCGCCACACGGTTATACAACCCTGTGAGTTCGTCGATCCGGCTTTCCTTTTTCAGGCTTTGGGAGTACTCCTGCAGGTTCCTGTTCTTATTCACAATGCGCCGGCGGGAGTCGTCCCAGTTTTCCCGCAGCTTGCCGAAAAAAAGCAGGCAGGCGAAACTGCAAAGCGCTGTCACTATTACTTTAACAATGTCGGCAGCGCTGTTGTAGTGCAGGAAGCTGTGATCTGCAGAGTAAAAGAACAGTATGTACAGCAGGAGCTCCGCCACGCTAACGATACCGCACTCCGTTCCGAATAAACTGGTGATGATTACCATCACAGTAAGCAGGATCATTTCAGGATTGGGTACAGACAGAAAGTGGACGGTTCCAATCACTGCAAGCATCAGCAAAAATGTAAAGCACATGCGGTTCACTGTGGTTTTATCCAGGCGGTTAGCCGCAGATTTCATAATCGTTTTCTCCGTAATCAAATTATGTCAGGGTATTTCTGAGACGCACTTATATTGCTATTATAGCACGTTTGTCCCCCCCCACAAGACACTTATATTTGTTCTTCATTATTAAACATGTCGGGGCATTGCTGAAACGTACTAATATTGTTGTTATAGCACATTCCCTCACAAGACACCAGCTTTTTCTACATTATTAAACGAACGTAACCGGGCAGCTTTATTTTTTGATTTATATTATATAAACGCCTCAAAGGCCCGGTTCCCGTACCGCATTCCGTATTGGGTAAGACGCAGCCAACCCTTATCGAACACTGCCATTTTGTTTTGCTGCAGCAGTTCCAGTTCTTTTCCATAATGTTGCCGCACGTCAACGTCAAACCGTTTCTGCATCACGTGCAGGTCTATTCCTTCCACGAGGCGAAGACCCATGATCATGGCTTCGCTGATCTGTGTTTTGCGGTCAAGCTGCTCGGTTTGCCAAAGTGTCCTGGCATTTCTGTCTGCCGGAACATCATTTGTCCACGTTGCTGCCCTGCTGTTTAGTGATGTTGCA
>CAJODT010000018.1 GCA_905233365.1 uncultured Succiniclasticum sp. | reverse complement strand
GATTGCACACCGATTCTTTCCAATCATACAAGGAGAGCCGTCATGTTTTTTAAATCAAATCTAGCTTCAAAATACCTGGCTGCTGCCATCGCCGCTGCCCTGTTGCAGGGGGCAGCAATTGCCAGCCCCGTTTTTGCTGAAGCTGCGGCGAAGAGCGATGCGGTAATTACACAGGATGCAGCGAATGAGCAAACAGCAGATGCCACGAATAAACAAACCGCGGGCACTGCACAAAAGGAAACAGCTAACTCAGCGAAAAGCAAAGCAAAGGCAAAAGGTGATAAATCTTCTGTGGAGACCGGTACGCCGGAATACGTTATTCACGCCGACCACTCCGCAGAATTCAAACCGGTTCAGAACGAGTTCCTGAAAGAAGGCGAAGGCATTCCCGGCAGCGAGGTCCCCTCTCACGGCGTCGCAAAGATGACCAAGGAGGAACTGGCGGAAGAAAAAGCTCAAAGATATTAAAAAGCTGCAGCTGCAGCGGGACGCGTTTCTGAAAAACCGGGCCAGAAAGCAAAACAAAAAAGCCGAAGCCTTTGCTGCCGCGTTTAAAAACCGGCAGGAGTACAGCATCGACTTTGACCCCAAAGATTATGCAAAAAGAACCCTGAACGCTAACGGCGAGACGGTGACCTTCCGGGCTTTCGAGCATCTTGTTTATGTGCGGAAGCCTTACGATCCGGAAAGCCAGATGCTGAGCGTGTACATTCCGGAAGCGTATTTCAAGGGCGGAACCGTAAACGGCTTTACGGCAGAAACAGCTCCCATTTTCATGCCCAACGGTGTGGGCGGCTACCTGCCGGGTAAAATTGAAGAGCCGCAGGAGGATTCACGGCACGGCGGCGCCAACGCTGCCCTGTATGCCCTGAGCAACGGTTACGTTGTGATCTCCCCTGCCATCCGGGGCCGCTCGCTGAAACACCGGAACGGTTACGAGACCGGAAAGGCGCCGTCGTTGATTGTGGATTACAAAGCCGCGGTGCGTTTTGTGCGCCACAACCGCAAAACCGGGCGCATTCCCGCCGGCGATACGGAAAAGATCATCTCCAGCGGTACCAGTGCCGGGGGCGCTCTGTCTGCCCTGCTGGGCGCAACGGGCAACGCGAAAGAATATGTGCCTTACTTAAATGAACTGGGCGCTGCCAAAGAACGGGACGATGTTTTTGCCTCCATGGCCTACTGCCCCATCACCAATCTGGAGAACGCGGACATGGCGTACGAGTGGATGTTCCATAACGCGGACGAGTATTACGGACGCGGATTTGCCAGGAGTATGGCTGCTGCGGACAGGGACGCCTCTTCTTATGACACGTTACCGAACCGTCCGGACAACGCGCCGGGCGAAGCAAAAACCGGCACGCCAATTTCACCGGACCAGAAGGCAATCTCTGCAGAGCTGAAGGAAGACTTCTCCGAATACCTGAACACTCTCAACCTACGCGACTCCCTGGGCAATCATGTGAATCTGGCGCCGGACGGAAACGGACTCTTCCGCGAGTACATTGAATCATTGTATCTTGCTTCCGCCCAGGACGCCATCGATACCGGGGAAGATATCAAAGACACGCCCTGGATCACCGTCAGCGATAACACTGCGGTGCACATGGATTTTGACAAATACATTGCCGCGGTAAAACGGCTGAAAGGTGTTCCGGCCTTCGACGCCTTTGACATGTCCACCGGGGAGAACAACGAGTTTGGAACGTACAACATTGCCAACAAACATTTCACCCGCTTCGGGCTGGAGCACAGCAGTCTGGTAACCGTTCCCAAACGGAAAGAGGAAGAAGCGGCGCAAAAAGAAAAGGACGAAGCCATGCGTCTGGCTTCGCCTCTGGAAAAGCTGCGGCTGCAAAAAGCAAATCTGGAAGAACAGATGGAAAAAGACAAGCTGGACGTGTCCCCATACATGGCAGACAGCAACGTCGTCGCCATGATGAACCCCATGAGCTATATCGGACGCGCAGACGTGCAGACCGCGCCCCACTGGCGTATCCGTCACGGCGCGCTGGACCGGGACACTGCGTTGGCCATCCCTGCCCTGCTTGCCCTGAAGTTAAAGAACAATGGCAAAGCTGTTGACTTCAAAGTCCCCTGGGGCTACGGTCACGACGGCGATTACGATCTGCCGGAGCTCTTCGCCTGGACAGACCGCATCTGCAAAATCAAAGATAAGGCCGCCGAGATTTTGAAAACCGAAAAGAAAAAAGCAGAAGCAAAAGCAAAAGAACAGGCATAAGCAAAACATAGGAAACGATTGCGTCGTTCCATGAGATGAAATGTGCCGTCATGGCGAGACTGTCTGAGGGGCGAAGCCCCGAGTTTCGAAGCCATAGGCACATAAATCCATGGAATAGCAATCGTTTCCGTTTTTGCGTTGCCTGTTCTTTTATTTTGTTATTGTATTTCAGTCAATATCTTTCTTTATTGCCGGCGGCGTCATGGGTTCCTTGTCGATGACCCGTACCACCAGCAGCGTGATCGTGCAGATGATCCACTCAAAGTAAATGGGATGAGGCAGCACACGCACCGACGGGAACATCTGCCAGGCAAAAAGCCCAATGAGACCAACCAGCGTGGTGTAAAAGGCCGTGTTGCGACGGCACAGTCCCGGCGCAAACATGGTAGCCAGAAAGACAAGAGTGAATGCCGTCGTCAGACTCAGACCTGTCAGCATCATCTTCACGATGCCCACCGCGTTGAAGGCCATCCAAAGTGTTACCAGACCTACCGCCAAAATAATAAAGCGGCTTGCCTTCATGTATTTATCCGGGGTAATGTCCGGATTGAAGAAACGTTTGTAAATATCCTGGGCGATCAGGGTGCCGGCGCCCAGCAGGATGGTGCAGGCCGTGGAAACGTCCGCCGCCCACAGGGCCGCCAGCGTGATGCCGGAAGAGAACGGATCCAGGCTCATGATGATCTGGGGCAATGCCAGGGTAGGATTGATGTCCGGATACTGGGCCTTGGCCGCCATACCCAACACAGCGGAGAAGAAGCCGATGGGGAAAATGATGAGGCCGCCCAGGATAAAGCCGTTCCGGGCTGCACTTTCCGATTTGGAGCTTGTAGCGATCTGCACCGGCGCGCCCGTTACAGTCTGGGTCATCATGACGATGATCCAGCCCATCAGCATGGCTGCGGTCAGGCCGCCGAAAGGATCCGCCCAGTCAAAAGGCATGGGTGGCAGCTTGGCCACGATACCGGCCATACCGCCGTCACGGATCAGTATCTTCACCATACAAAAGATGATGCCCAGGTAAATGATCAGCACGCTCAGCACACTGGACAAACCGGAAGACCACATGCCGCCGATGACCGTGATGCCGATAAACACAACGGCACTGGTGATCATGCCCGTCTTCATGGTAAACACGTCGGGCATCAAAGTAGAAAGGATGGAACCGCCGGCCACATACTGCAACGAAGTGATGCAGGATAAAATGATGGCCAGGCCGATAACGCTGATGATGCGCGCTTTTTTATCGTAGCAGCGCTCAAACAGTTCCGGCACCGTGGTACATTCCAGCGTGCGGTACTTGCCCGCCGCCACCAGGCCCATAAAGATGGCGCCGATGGACCAGGCCCCATTGTACCAGCCGGCTGACAGGCCGATGCGGGTAGCGCTTTCCGCCACGCCCACGGTGGAAGCCGCGCCCACCGCCATACCGGTAACGCTGACGGCGATCAGCCCCGCGCCGAACTTGCGGCCCGCAAACTGGTATTCCGTGGCGCTCTCCTCTGCCCTGTGCTTTACGTAAAATGAAATCCCGAACAACATCGCGACATACAGCACGACGATCAACAATTGAATTGACATAATAAAACGATCCCCTCGTGTTCCGCCCAAATCCATGGCGTTTAATTATTACTGTTCGCAATAGAACACTGCGAATGTCCCCGTAAATTAAACCGGACTTTAACCGCAGACGCTCTATGGCGTATATGTGCAGTTATTTTACCACAAATTCCGGAAAAGTGGAACTGCCGGGCCTCTATTTTTTGTCATATATTTGTAATTGTTAAAATACATCTTGTAACAAGCTGCCGGTTTGTGCTAAAATTATTGTGTATTTTTTAGGTAACACTGATTAACAGAAAGGAAGACCAACATGAAAGAATATAAACCTTTTAAATCCGGCAAGGTCCGGGAGCTGTACGATCTGGGCGACAGCCTGGTCATGGTTTGCACCGACCGCATTTCCGCGTTTGATGTGATTTTAAAAGACCCGGTACCGGAAAAAGGCGCTGTCCTGAACAAAATGTCCAAATTCTGGTTCGATTTCACCAGAGACATCGTGCCAAACCACATGATCTCCATCGATACGAAAGACATGCCGGAGTTCTTCCAGACTCCGGAATTTGAAGGCCGGAGCATGAAGACCCAGAAGCTGGAAATGCTGCCCGTGGAGTGCGTAGTGCGCGGGTACATCACCGGCAGCGGCTGGGAAAGCTATAAAAAAGAAGGCAAGATCTGCGGCATCGAACTGCCGGAAGGCCTGCAGGAATGCCAGAAATTGCCGGAACCCCTCTTCACTCCTTCCACCAAAGCTCCCGTGGGCGAACACGATATGAACATCTCCATGGAAGAAGGCATCGTGTGGGTGGAAAAGTTCTTCCCCGGCAAAGGCAAAGAGTACATGGAAAAGATGCGCGACCTGACCCTGGCTCTGTACAAAAAATGCGCGGACTACGCGCTGGAACGCGGCATCATCATTGCCGACACCAAATTTGAATTCGGCCTGGATGAAAAAGGTAACGTGGTGCTGGCAGACGAAATGCTGACCCCGGACAACAGCCGCTTCTGGCCCCTGAAGGGATACGAAGCCGGCAAATCCCAGCCCTCTTACGACAAACAGTTCGTCCGCGATTACCTGAAAGCCAACAACGCCAGCGACCTGCCCCAAGATATTATCGAAAAGACCATTGGAAAATACAAAGAAGCCTACGAACTGCTGACAGGAAAGAAGTTTGCATAGTAACAGATACAAAAAACGGCGTCCATACGGACGCCGTTTTTTATTGCGCAATTTTTACTTTATCAATGCATGCCACTCCTGCAACGACAGCACCTCGCTGTTGCCGTGCTTGTTCATCTGGTTGATGCCTTCCGCCGCCGCCTTGGCCGCCACCATAGTGGTGATGTAGGTCACCCGGTGTTTGATGGCGCCCTTGCGCAGGTAGCTGTCGTCATGGGCCGCCGTCTTGCCCGCCGGCGTGTTCACGATCAGCTGGATCTTGCCGTTGATGATCCAGTCTTCGATGTTGGGCTGGCCTTCGTAGATCTTGTTGACCCGTTCCACCGGAATGCCCGCCTCTTCAATCAGCTTCGCCGTACCGGCCGTGGCGATGACCTTGAATCCGTCCTCATAAAACGCTCTGGCAACTTCCACCGCTTCGTCCTTGTCCGCGTCGCTGATGGACAGCAGCACCGTACCCTTCAAAGGCAGCACCGACTTGGCCCCTTCCTGGGCTTTAAAGTAGGCTTCACCCACCGTTTCGGCCAGGCCCAGCACTTCGCCGGTAGAACGCATCTCAGGCCCCAGCACCGGATCCACTTCCGGGAACATGTTGAAGGGGAACACGGCTTCTTTTACGCCGTAATACGGAATATGTCTTTCTTTCAGTTCCGGCACCGGCGAAGGACGCCCGGTAAGGGAACCGGTAATGATATCGGTAGCCAGGGGCACCATGCGGATACCGCAGACCTTGGAGACCAGGGGCACGGTCCGGGACGCCCGGGGGTTCGCCTCCAGCACGTACACTTTGCCGTCCTCGATGGCGTACTGCATGTTCATCAGGCCTACCACGTTCATTTCCACCGCGATTTTGCGGGTGTACTCTTTAATGGTCTTCAGATTTTCCGGCGAGATCTGCCGGCTGGGCAGGATGCAGGCGCTGTCTCCGGAATGGATGCCGGCCAGTTCGATATGCTCCATCACCGCGGGAACGTAGGCATCGTTGCCATCGGAGATGGCGTCCGCCTCGCATTCCAGCGCATTGTGCAGGAAACGGTCGATGAGGATGGGCCGGTCAGGGGTTACACCGATGGCCGCCGCCATGTAATCTTTCATCTGCTCGTCGTCGTGCACGACTTCCATACCGCGGCCGCCCAGTACGAAGGACGGGCGCACCATGACCGGGTAACCGATTTCATGCGCCAAGGAGATTGCTTCTTCCACCGTGCTGGCCATGCCGGATTCCGCCATGGGGATGCCCAGCTTGTCCATGACCTTACGGAACTGGTCACGGTCTTCCGCCAGGTCGATGACCTCCGGCGTAGTACCTAAGATGTTCACGCCTTCTTCTTTCAGCTTGTCCGCCAGGTTCAGCGGAGTCTGGCCGCCGAACTGGGCGATGACGCCAACGGGTTTTTCTTTATAATAGATACTCAGCACGTCTTCCAGTGTTAAAGGCTCGAAATACAGCTTGTCTGAGGTGTCGTAGTCCGTGGAGACCGTTTCCGGGTTGCAGTTGACGATAATCGTTTCAAAGCCCAGTTTCTTCAGGGACAGGGCCGCGTGTACGCAGCAGTAGTCAAACTCAATACCCTGGCCGATCCGGTTGGGACCGCCTCCCAGAATCATGATCTTCCGTCTGTCGGACACCGGATTGTTGTCCGGCGCGTTGTAAGTGGAATAGAAGTACGCGCTGTCCTGGGTGCCGCTTACATGGACGCCGTCCCAGGCCTCCACTACGCCAATTTTTTCCCGGGCGTGGCGGATGTCGTCTTCGGAAACCGCCAGAATCTCGCTGAGGTATTTGTCGGAGAAACCGTCCTTCTTAGCCTGGGCCAGCGCTTCTGCCGGAGGCACCGTGCCTTTGTACTGCAGCAGGGCTTCTTCCTCTTCCACCAGTTCCTTCATCTGTTCCACAAAGTAATGCTTCACCCAGGTGATGTCGAAGATCTCATCCACCGTGGCGCCTTTGCGGAGTGCTTCGTACATCTGGAAGTAGCGCTCGGAGGAAGGCGTGCGCAGCAGGTTCAGCAGCTCTTCCTTGCTGAGTTTGTCAAAATTCTTCACGTGTCCCAGACCGTAGCGGCCTTTTTCCAGAGAACGGATGGCTTTCTGGAAGGCTTCCTTATAATTTTTGCCGATGCTCATGACTTCGCCGACAGCACGCATCTGGGTGCCCAGCTTGTCGTCCACGCCCTTGAACTTTTCAAAAGCCCAGCGGGCAAATTTAACCACAATGTAATCCCCGTCGGGCACGTATTTGTCCAGCGTGCCGTACTTGCCGCAGGGCAGGTCCTTCAGGGTCAGGCCGCTGGCCAGCTTGGCCGACACCAGCGCAATGGGGAAACCCGTTGCCTTGGATGCCAGTGCGGAAGACCGGGAGGTTCGGGGGTTGATTTCAATGACAATCACGCGGCCGTCCTTCGGGTTACGGGCAAACTGCACGTTGGTGCCGCCGATGACGCCGATGTGTTCTACAATTCTGTAAGCCTGACGCTGCAGTTCCTGCTGCACATCTTCCGGAATGGTCAGCATGGGCGCGGTGCAGAAGGAGTCACCGGTATGCACACCCACCGGATCCACGTTCTCGATGAAGCAGACTGTGATCATGTTGTTGTCTTTATCCCGGACAACCTCCAGTTCCAGCTCTTCCCATCCCAAGATGGATTCCTCCACCAGGACCTGGCCGATGATACTGGCCTGAAGGCCCCGGGCGCAGACGGTTTTCAGTTCTTCTTTATTGTAAACCAGGCCGCCGCCGGCGCCGCCCATGGTATACGCCGGGCGCAGCACTACCGGATAGCCCAGTTCATCCGCGATGGCCAGCGCTTCTTCCACGCTGTAGGAAACCTCGCTCCGGGCCATGCCGATGCCCAGCTTGTTCATGGTTTCCTTAAATTCGATGCGGTCTTCGCCCCGCTCAATGGCGTCCACCTGCACGCCGATTACCTTTACGCCGTATTTATCCAGCACGCCGGCTTTGTACAGCTCTGCGCACAAATTCAGGCCCGACTGTCCGCCTAAATTCGGCAGCAGCGCGTCCGGCCGTTCCTTGGCGATGATCTGTTCCACCCGCTCCAGATTCAAGGGCTCAATATAGGTTTTATCCGCCATCTCCGGGTCCGTCATGATAGTTGCCGGATTAGAATTCACCAGTACGATCTCATACCCCAGGCTCCGCAGCGCCTTGCAGGCCTGGGTACCGGAATAGTCAAACTCGCAGGCCTGGCCGATGACGATCGGGCCGGAGCCGATGATCATTACTTTATGGATGTCTGTTCTCTGTGCCATACTTTTCTCCCCTACACAACTTTAATATATTTTTACTCTAACGAATATTTTACCATACTTTTCCCTGAAAAATACAGTGCAAGCTCATATTTTTTATGGAACTGCAAAAGGGAAAAGGCGTCCGCACCGGTATTGTACAACTTCTGACCCCTCCTTGCCTGTCCGTAAAAAAAGTGCGGATGATAATCACCGCACTTTTTTGTATTCTGTTAAATTAGAGCCGCCAGTTTCTCCCTGGCTTCCATTACCTTTTTGTATTTTTCGCTGTAGTCCATTTCGGTTTTGTTCCGCAACGGCTCCACGATATCGCATACCGCATCGTACAGAGGATCCAGCGCCAGGTTGCCGGAAATGCCTTTTAACGCATGAGCCGCTTCGAAGGCTTCCTGCAGGTCGTTTGCTTCCAGCGCCTTGCCCAGTTTTGCAAAGTTCGCGTCATTGACGCTGGCTGTGATCATTTTAAAATAAAAAGCCTCCATGTTGCAGCAGCGTTCCAGTCCCTGATTCGTTTTGACCCCATACTCTTTGAGCGCATCCATTGACAGCATAATCAGTAATTTCCTTTCACAACTATAATCAAATCCGTACGCGGCATAAAAATGCCGGCGTAAACTTCCAACGCAGGTTACAATCAACCGCATATATTGTAAAATAATAATCCGAAAAAATCAATGATTATTTATCCCTTGAACGCAGTTATCCCTCTTTGCATTTTGTCAGGGCCACAGTCCCGGAGCGCGTGATTTCCACAATCTTGATGTGGCGGATGTTGTCCAGGAAAATCTGGGCCCGCTCCGGCGTATCGCAGATCTGGATCGTCATCATGTTGTTGGCCATATCAATGATCGTAGCGTTCATGACGGAACAGCTGTCGATGATGTCACGCCGGTTATCACGGCTGTACTTAACCTTGATCAGCATCAGCTCGCGGCATACCGCTTCCTGTTCATCAAAGGTCTTAACCTTTATGACGTCGATTTTTTTATTCAGCTGTTTTTCAATCTGTTCCTGGGTATGCTCGTCGCCGGTGCTGACGATGGTCATATTGGAAATGGCGTTGTCTTCCGTCTCGCCTACCGCCAGGGAATCAATATTGAAACAGCGTCTCCAGAACAAACCGGAAACCTTGCAGAGCACGCCGGACTGGTTTTTTACTACTACATTATAAATTCGTTTCATGTTATGCCACCTCGTTGGGATCCACATCGCACTGGAGCAGGACAGACTCATCGTTTGCCAGGAATGCGTCCAGCGTTTCTTCCATCTTCGCCTCATCATTCAGGTGCAGGAACTTCATGCCATAAGCTGCCGCAATGCATTCCAGTTCCGGACTGCCGGTCAGGTCAATGACAGAGAAATGGTCTTTGTAGTTGAAATGCTGGAACTGCCGTACCAGGCCCAGCACATTGTTACGGATCACCACAATTTTTACCGGTACCTTGTACTGGCGCATGGTCCCCAGCTCCATCATGCACATCTGGAAGCCGCCGTCGCCGCATACCGCCACCACCTGGCGGGAAGGATCCGCCAGCTTGGCGCCCATGGCCGCCGGTACGGAATAGCCCATGCAGCCCATACCGCCGGTAGTGAAGAACCGACCTTCCCGGATGATGCAGTTAGCGCAGGACCACAGCTGGTTCTGGCCCACGTCCGCCACATACACCGCGTTCTTCTGCATTTTATCGGACAGCGCATGGATCAGGTGGGTAGGATCTACTGTACCCGGTGTCATCACCAGGTCCGCTTTTGTCTTTTTCTCTTCTTCCGCTTCCTTACGGTAGCCTGCCAGACAGTCCAGCCATTCCTGCGTGGCCGGACGGATATCTTCCTTGTCCAGTTCCATAAATACATTCTTCAGATCGCCAACCAGCGGGATAGTCGGGCCTGCGTTCTTTCCGATTTCTGCCGGATCCACGTCGATATGGACAAGCACCTTGTTGTCTTCAATCTCATTGGGACGCGCGATGGAACGGTCTGCCACCCGGGCACCCGCCAGCAGGATCATGTCTGCCTGGTTCATGGCCCGGTTGCCGTAAGCCTGGCCGTTGTTACCCACCATACCGAAAAACATCGGATGTTCCGTAGGCATGGTACCCAGGCCCATCATGGTGGAAACCACCGGGATGCGATGCTTTTCCGCAAAGGAACGGATCACGTCCGCCGCGCCGCTCAGATGGGCACCTCCGCCGGTGCAGACGAGAGGACGCTTGGCTTTCTTCAGTTCCCGCACTACCCGTTCAATCTGTTTTGCATGTCCTTTCACGGTAGGTTTGTAGGAAGGAATGTCAATACTCTCCGGATAGGCGAATTTCCGGATCTCCTGGTTTTGGATATCAATGGGAAAATCGATCACCACCGGGCCTTTACGGCCGGTATTGGCAATGTAAAAGGCTTCCTTCACAATGTTAGGGATATCTTCCGCGTTGCGGACAATGTAGCTGTATTTTACAAAGGATTCGCAGGCGCCGGAAACGTCGGCTTCCTGGAACACGTCGCTGCCCATGAGGCGGCTGTCGACCTGGCCCGTGATCACCACCAGCGGAATGCTGTCCGCATAGGCCGTAGCAATACCGGTGATCACATTGGTGGCGCCGGGGCCGCTGGTCACCGCTACCACGCCAACCCTGCCCGTCAGTCGCGCGTATCCGCTGGCCGCATGGCCCGCGTGCTGCTCGTGGCGCACCAGGATCGTTTTAATATTGGAGTTCAGGATGCTGTTGTAAAAAGGACAGATCGCTACTCCCGGATAACCAAATACATACTCTGTGTTTTCCATATCCAGACACTTTACAATTGCGTCCGCACCATTCATATCGTTTCCCCCTCGCTTCTTTAGCTTAATTTAAAATTTCATGGTTTCCATTTTTCCACAATCGGGATGATGACATCATACCTTCTCTGGAAGAAGTTCAGCATGGAATTCATGCTGCGTTTCCGCAGGTTCGCCGTGTCGCCGAACCGCTTGTAAAAGTCAGGCATGAGCGGAGCCCACATCCGGTCGTACTCATCCGTCTTTTCCCTTACCCTGTCATACTTGAAATTCTCCGAACCGATCTTCTTGATCGACTGCAGAAACATGGCATAGAACTCTTTGTTTTTCACAGCCGCGGCAAAGACGGGGAATTTTTCCCTGAACATGGCAAAGTGATCCGTATTCGCAGAAGTCTTCTTCTCGTCATAATGGCCTGCGCTGTAATCCAGGTCGTGGAGGACATACTGCCAGCGGCCGTTATTATAGGACTTATCCTTTGTCCGCCAGAGTATGTGGTTATGATCGGGCTCGCAGTTGGCATTGCCGATATAAACCTCCATTGCGAAATAATCCGCCATGGACTGTACGTCCATCACGTCGCAGAACTGACGGTAGGTTTCCGGATCTGTTAGGTCCTTTTTCCCAAAGGCCTGCAGCTCTTCATAGAGCTTAAAATCCTCTTTCTTACCCTGGTCGAGCTCTGCTTCCTTAATTACAACAAGATTCTTAGGATCCACCCCGTAACGGGATTTCATCATGTTTTTTGCCGTAACCTCGCACAGCACATAGGGACCCCAGTATTCCCCGTTCAGGAACAGTACCGCCGGGCGTTTAACCAAAACGGTATACTTTCCCCCTTTGGCAAGGTCCTGCAGAAGTACGTCCTTAAACTTCGTGTACTGGGAATCGTCGCCGCCGTTCCGCAGGCCGAACCGCAGGTAAGCGTCTTCTTTATCAAACAGTTTGAAATGGAGGGCGTCCACTCCGTACTTTTCATTGAAGTACAGCGTGAAAGACTTCTGGTTCTGCCTCCGGGACATGCCGCCCCGAATCCGCAGACCGGCGTCCGTTTCCAGAGCCGGTTTTTCTCCGACAGTATAGAACTGCACCTGGCAGGGACGCTCCCATTTCTTGCCGCGCTGGGTACTGTTGGTTTCAGCTTTCCACCATTCCTGGTCCGCGATGATCTTCTTTCCGGCATCTGTCTTCTTCCAGTCATCATAGACCTTGCCAGGAGCCAGAATGCCAATATTATAATCCAGCAGGTTCTTCGGGTCGGTAGTGACGGAAAGGACCATACACCTGGGGAACCGGTCCGCAAAACTGTCCTTCATCAGGAAGTACACCATGGTACGGGGCCCTTTGACCACCGCGCCTTTTCCGTCGACCAGCGATGCGTTCAGTACCACGCCTACCGGCAGGTCATTGCTCTCCAGCAACACGGAATTATATAACTCCGGGGTCAGCATCTGCTTTTTGTGAGCCAACAGGTAACCGGACATCTTGCCGGTCAATGTGACTTCCAGTTCAGACTTGCCGCTGGCATCCTTGTCCGTCGGCGTCGTCCCGTTGGTAGTGAAGGCGATGGTATAGCCCTCCGGCGCTTTCATCTTTACCTTCAGCTCCGGCACATGATAGAGGCCGGATTCCTGGGAAAAGGTGATGCCGTTGTCATGTTTATGCAGTACCTGGGTCTTCACCTGCTGGGGTTTTATTTCCTGCTTCAGCTTATCACTCTGGCAGCCTGCCAGCAGGAACAGGCTTACCACAAAAAGAATGTACAGTGTTTTTTTCAGCCGGGGTCTCCACATATAAGCATCCTCCCGCAATATATATGTTGCATTATAGTATACTACTTTTCTGCGGATTTGAAAAGCTTATATCTCATGTTTATGCATGTTTTCAAGATTTGCTGAAGTCTGCTCTCCATTTTTTGTAACAATGTAACAATAATAATACTGGCAGGAACTGCGCGATGCAACCAGACAATAAAAAAGCCCCGCAAAAAGCGGGGCACCTGTTTCTGCCGATTTTCTTATTTGAAGGTTTGTTTGTAAACTTCTTCCAGCTTGCCTTTTTCGCCGGTATCTTTGGTCACATGATACTTAACCACACGCACGCTGCGCAGTTTTTCCGTTTTCCCGTCCGTCGTCATATCGATGTGGGCGAAATGCTGCTCGTTGATCTTTTTGCCTTTGTCGTTGGTAAACTCGCTGTCATGATGGCCGTCCAGCTCTGCAGTCCAGCGATAGGTGTAAACCTGTGCGCCTTTCTTTTGCGGGGAAGAATTGAATACCCAGATGCCATGGCGGCCCTTCTTCATATCTTCCGGAGCGATTTTAATCGGTTTAGCCTGTTTTTCAAATTCCGCAATGACTTCGTCCGTCATCGGCGGCAGTTTTTCCACATCGTTCAGATGCAACGCATACTTGTACAGCTTAGATTTTGGAACCGGCTTTACCACTTCTTTTTTTACTTCCGGAGCCTTCTCCTGTTTTGCCGTAGTGGTAGTAGTTGCCGGTTTCGGTTCTTCTTTCTTTTTGTCACTGCCGCCGCAGCCCATAGTAGCAAATAAGGAAACCACAACTGCACCAGCCAGCAAACCTTTTGTTACTTTGTTCATAGTGGAAACATCCTCCTTCTGAATTAAAAACCAAAAATGCATTAAGGAGACACTGATTAAATGAGTTTGTGCGATGTCCGAGGGCTTTTTGCGACTGACAAGGAAATGGCCCGAAAGCGTAGCCGTAGCTACGGTGAGGGACACTGACGCAGTCAGTCACAAAAAGCGCCGGTCAGCGTGCAGACGAATTAATCAGTGTTTCCTTAAATCTGATGCGTTATCGCATAAATACTACGGATGTATTTTAGCACTACTTTTCAAGTTTGTAAACAATTCAGCCATAACAGTTTCTGTCGGGCAGCAGCGCCACAAAACTATACTACTTTACTGTAATATGAATCGGGGCAGACGGCGCCGCGTTTTCCTCCGGACAAGCCATCCTGTTTTCAGCGTGCCAGGGCCTCCTGCACAATCCGCTCAAGATTTTCTGCAGAAAGAGCTCCCTGCACCCGGCCGATGACGTTGCCGTTGCGGTCGATCAGATACGTGGTGGGGATGGCGCGGATGCCGTATGCCTCGAAGAGCTTGCCTCTCTTGTCCATCAAAACCGGATAGGTGTAGCCGTTTTTATCCATAAACGCTTTGATACCGGCCTGGTCTTTTTCGCTGCCCAGTTTCGGCGCGGCCACGCCTAAAACGACTACCGCATTCTCCCCCTCCTGCGTTGAACGCTCGTATAACTTCTGGATGTCCGGCATCTCGGCCCGGCAGGGCGGGCACCAGGTCGCCCAGAAATTCAGGAAGATGACTTTGCCTTTGTAATCGGCCAGGGTGTGCGTCTTTCCGTATTGGTCTTTTAACGTAAAAGGTATCGCTGCTATTTCATTTTTGCCTTGCTGCTCATTTGTATTATTCCGGGCAGCAGCGTCGCCGTTTGCATTTTGATTCCCGGATTGCTCCGGATCGTTGGCTGTATCCTTTGACACTTGTGCCGTTACGCTGTCGCTCTGTTCATTTTGCGCAGCGTTGTTTTGCGGCGCGGCAGTGCCAATGCCGTCCAATTTACCGGTGAACAGCAGCAGGCCCAGCGCGATCATGAGGATGCCGCCCGCTTTCACCGTAACAGACATAAAGCCTTTATGTTTATTTATCAAATTCAAAACCGTTTTCGAAAACAACCCTAACAGAAGAAACGGTATCACAAATCCCAGGGTGTAAAACAAAATCATCACCATTCCTTTCTCCGGCTCCGCCGCCGCCAAAATCAAAACGCTGCTAAGCATGGGGCCCACACAGGGCGTCCACGCAAAACTGAAAACAAAGCCTAACACAAACGCCATAACGGGGGAAACAGCCAGCGTCTCAAAACGCAACGGCAGCCTCCGCTCTTTTGCCAGGAACCCCCACTCCCCCAGCAGCCCTGACTGGTACAGACCGAACAGGATCATAATTACCCCGCCGACGCGCATGATCAGCTTCTGGTGTTTAATCAACGCACTGCCCGCTGCGGAAGCACCCAGCCCCAGCAGGAAAAAGGCCGCGCTGATTCCTAATACAAAAAACAGTGTATTGAGGAGGACCTTCCCCCTATCAAAGCGCAGGACGCCATCCGGGTTACGTTCTGCCGTACCGCCGGACAAATAACCGAAATACACCGGCAGAAGCGGCAGCACACAGGGCGAAAAGAAACTGAAGAGTCCCTGCAGGAAAACGGCAATCACAGAAATATCGGAAGTTAAAACAGCTTTCATGAAAAGTATATCTCCAATCGCCCTCTCTGGTCACTCCAGTGACCAAACTTTTTTCACAACTCCAGTTGTAGAGCGGTTTTTCAGCCTGCTTGCTGTTAATAAATATAGACAGCCTGTATATCTTGTCTCCATATAACACATCTTTCGTATATTTCAATTGCTTTGTTCGTGCAAGCTGCCATTGCGCCAAGCCCTTTTTCCCGTACTCTTCCACAGCAGCCAACCCGCCGCGGCCAGGCAGAGGAACTGCAATACAGCCATGGCCTGGGGCGGAATAGAAAATCCTTTATAAAATACACCTGGTAACAGGCAGCCGGCCGCCAGCCCGAACATCATGCCCGGATAGCGGGGACTGCACCAGTGGACCAGTCGCAGGGTCAACGGCATGGTCATGTTAAAGGCCAGAACCAGAAGCACCGCCGCAACCAGGCCGGACAACTGCAGCGCAACAAAACAAATAAGGAAAATAATGAGTATGGTCTTCTGATAACCTGCCCTGTCGCAGACAATGCCGCCCAAAGCTTTCCCCGCCGCAAAGACGCAGGGCATGAGCATGACATAGGGACTGGCCGCGCCGCCGCTGCCAAAGCCCCGCAACACAATGCAGCCTAACAGCAATACAAGACAGATGCCGGTAAGCCAATGCGATGAAACAGGTGGCAAATTATCCTGGGAAAAATCAAACTGCGCTGTACTTTCCGTTCCTGTTTTCCGCGTTATATTTAAGCCTGAAGGGCCCGACACGTTTTCTCCCGGTTCATTCTGCGTGGCATCTGACAAAAAGAGCCGCGCGTCTTTTTCCGCGCCAGACATTATAGACGCATCAGGCGCAGAAACGGCATCGGGAATTTCGGCCTGCCACAGGCGACGCGTCGCCACGGCGCACAATACCGCACAGGCAAACAAAAACGGATACGGTCCCACGATGCAGTTCAGTCCCAGCGCCAGCCCCACGGCGCCGCTGCAAACAAAAATCCCCAATTCTTTATATGTAGCGTAACGCCGCAGCACCAGACTTCCCGCCGCCACATGGAATACACTGTTGCCGAGGCCCAGCAAAACCGTCTGCGCCTTTATACCCAGCGCGGATTGCGTGCCCAGCGCCAATGTCGCAAGCACAAACAGAAAAGCGTACCGTATCCAGTTTTCCTTTTTATCAAACAGCCAGCCTGTCAGCCATTGGGTGCCAAACGCGATGGCGTTATACAGGCCAAAATAGAACACGATGGGAGCCAGCAACGGTTCCTTCACGGCATAGGCCGCCATGGCCGCCGCGCAGATCCCGTCTACCAGAAAATGGAGCGCCGTAAAAATCGCTAACAAAATATGCCTCGCTCAGATGCAACTATCTTCAAAATATCTGGTAAAGAACTGTTCTGCAAGCGCTGAACAAATATTTAAGCAATGTCGCTGAAGCTTATAATCTTTTCAGTATTTGCTTCCCGTCCACGGTTTCCATCTCATATACATGTTGTACCGCATGGGTTTTGATATCCGTATCGTACACCTTTGGACCGTAGGTGGTATCCTGGAACCGGTACAGAGTGAACTCCACAGCCACAAGGAATTTTGCTCTTTCTTTTCCTTCCGGAAGCATCAGAAAAACCTCGCGGCTGTCCGTTTCCTGCTTTAAGTCGGGAACAGAATACGGTCCTTGATTATCCACTTCTTTTGTGGTTCCATCTAACTCCACAAACGTACGGGCTTTCCACTCGCAGGGTCCGGGCAGGGTCACCTTCAAAAGATACATGTCTTTCTCTTCTTCAATTTTAGTCAGAGTAAAATCGGGTGCGCGCATTCTGTAAACCCGCGTCACCGGAACCGGTTTTACAGGACGGTTCGGTTTCCTGTAAGGATTGCCCGGATCAATCACGTCCGCATGGGCTGTCCCGAACACTGTCATACATGCTAACAAGACGCTGAAAAATGTTACTAAAAGTTTCATTACGATTCCCCTTTCTCTTTGCTATTTCGTCTATAACCGTTTATCGTGCTTCCCGCTTCAGGATCTCCGCCAGCACTTCGATGCCTGCGCAGATGTCCTCCGTTTTCGCAAATTCATCCGGGTTGTGGCTGATGCCACCTTTGCAGGGAATGAACAGCATCGTCGTCGGGCAGATGGCCGGCATGTGCATGGCATCGTGGCCGGCGCCGCTGTTCATGTGCAGGAAGGTTTTATCCTGTTCCCTGCAGATCGCTTCCGACTGGGCCGCCAGCTTTTCGTCCAACGCTACCGGCGTATCAGAGGTCAGCATCTCCTCTTCAATTATCACGCCGTCTGTCCGGGCCGTACCCTGGGCTGCCTGACGGATTTCCTTCAACGTGCGTTGGATGCTTTCCGTATTGACACCGCGTACATCCACCCAAAGGGTCACCTTACCCGGCACTACGTTAATGGAACCCGGATCCACCTCCACGATGCCGACGGTTCCCACGGTTCCGTTTTCCTTTTCATTAATGGCTGCCGTCTCCACTGCCAGGATCAGCTTGGCCGCGCTCACCAACGCATCCTTCCGGTAGCCCATGGGCGTTGCGCCGGAGTGGTCGGCCGTACCGGTTATGTGGAGTTTGAACCGGGTAGGCGCCGCGATATTACGGACGATACCGATTTGGTGTTTCGTCTCCTCCAGCACCTTGCCCTGTTCGATGTGCATCTCCGCGAAGCATCTGTACGCGCCCGGCTTCAGCACAGCCTTGTCGTACGCATCCAGATCGCCTCCCCATTCTTTGACAGCCTGCTTAAAGGTAATGTCATCCTTACGGCAGGCATTGGCGAACTTTTCCGGCGTAGCCTTGCCTGTAATCAGCTTGCTGGCCATGGTCGCAAAGCCGAAACGGCTGGACTCTTCTGCCCGGAACACGATGACCTCGATGCTGCGCCGCAGCGTTTCATCCGCCAGCATGTGCAGCGCTTCCAGTGCGCCCACCACGCCGCACATCCCGTCGTAAGCGCCGCCGTGGATCACCGTATCCAGATGGGAACCGCAGGCAACAGGCGGAATATTCGGATCCAGTCCCGGACGGCGCAGGAACAGATTGCCCAACACATCTTCCCGTATTTCCAGATTCAGGTATTCAATCTGTTTCATCAGCCACATCTGGGCCGCCTTGTCCGTGCTGGTGTAAGCCAGGCGGGTAATGCCTGCATCCGTTCTGCCAAATTTTGCCAGCCCCCCGATCAGCTCTTCCACACGCTTTTTGTCTACAGGTAACATACTCTTTCTCCTCACGCAATGCGCAACGCTGTTTCCCCTGTTTTACCAGGAAAACATTCTCTCTTCTGTTTCATCCACAAACCGCTTGCAACATGTCATCTTCATACCTTCATTATGACAAAAAAAGCTGCAATTGTAAACATCGTCAGATAGTATACAATTACAGCTGATTGGTTATTTCACGCAAATACTGCACAACGAAGTTGCAGTCGCAACGTTATGCATAAGCCATTATGCACTGTATTTCACGGCCAGTTCCGTCAGGGTCGCCGCCGCTTTCCACAGCGCTTCCTCGTCAAAATCAAAGTGGCTGTTGTGATGGCCCGCCGCAATCGGCGTGCCGTACATCAGGTAGGCCGCTTTGCCGCCAAGCTTCTGCACCCGGTCCATGAAATAGGCGCAGTCTTCGCTGCCGCCCATATCGACATAGGTCAGCACGTTGGCATAGCCGCATTTTTCTTTCACCAGCGCCGCGATTTCCTCTGCCAGCTCTTTGTCATACACGCTGGCCGGAGCGCCCCCTGCCAGAGAGATATTTACTTTAACATCATACAGATCCGCGGCAGCCTGCAGCATCCGGCGGGCTTCTTTTACCATGAACTCATTGATTTCCGTATTGCCACCCCGGGTCTCGATTTTCATGGAAGCGGTATCAGGTACCACGTTCCGCCCGGTTCCCGCATTCAGCACGCCTACGTTGATACGGCTGGAGCCCTGGCTGTGCCGGGAGATCGTACTTAAGCTGATGGCAGCCTGGGCCGCCGCCAGCAACGCGTTCTTCCCCTCCTCCGGCGCCGCGCCCGCATGAGCGGAAACGCCGCGGAACTCCGCATCCAGTTTAGTCGTAGCCAGAAAACCGTCCGTACTGGTGACCAGTGTATCTGCTTCCGTGCACTTGAAACCAATGTGCCCGCCAAACAGGTAATCCACATCGTCCACTACGCCCGCATCAACCATGGCCAGCGCGCCCCGCACACCTTCCTCGGCCGGCTGGAAGATCAGCTTGATGCGTCCGTGCAACACATCTTTGTTTTCTTTTAACAGCTTTGCCACGGCCAGGCCGATGGTCACATGCCCGTCGTGTCCGCAGGCATGCATGGCCTTCGCATGGGCAGAGCAGAAGCCTTCGGCCACCGGGCGGTGTCCTGCGCCTTTGTCCTCTTCCACATCGTTGCAGTCCATATCAAAGCGGAATGCAACCGTCTTGCCCGGTCTGCCGGTGTCAAGGATACCCACCACACCGGTCTTGCCTCCGACCATTTTCCCCACCAGCGCCGGGTCTGCCCCTTCCGCGACAGCACGTTTCATATACCCTTCCAGCTCCGCGGCGGAGGGCCGGCCCATCATGGATGCTTCATCCACCACATCCTCGCCGAACTGTACTTCATATCCCAACGCTTTCAACTCATTAATAATCAGGGAAGCAGTACGGAATTCCGTCCAGCCGGTTTCCGGATGGGTATGGAGATCGCGTCGGCGGGCAATCAATTCCTGTTTTAATGCTTCTGCCTGTTTCCAGATAGTATCCATATGTTATATTTCCTTATTTAACTAAAATCAGAAGGCCAGGAACATCATGCCGACGATCATGGCAAAGATCATGGGGATCGCATTGCGGCGGGTAACTTCCATAGGGCTGATACCCGCGATACCGGCTACGATGATGGTTGCACCGGCAATGGGAGACATGGTACGGCCCAGGGTGCCGCCCAGGGTAGCCATGGAGCCCATCTGCACGATGGACATACCGAAATCGGCAGCATGAGGAGTAACCGCTTCGTTAAAGGCAAAGGTCGCAGCATCGCCGGAACCGGTGATCAGGCCCAGCACAAAAGGACCAACGGAAGCGCAGATCTTAACGATGGACGGATTGTTGGTCATGGCGGCGATGAAAGCCTTTACCAGACCCATGGCATTCATACCGGCTACAAACACACCAGCCGCCAGGATGATACCGATGATATCGCCGTAGGCCTTGCCCATGCCGTCAAAGAAGGATTTCGTCAAAGCAGCCGGATTGGTCCGGGTCACGATGCAGGTCAGGATAGCGCCGATGACCATGGCCTGGGCCACACCCATCTTAAAGATGGGAACCAGGCCGGTTGCGCCCAAAATCAGAATAGCGATGGGAACGACAGGCATCAGGGCATACAGCGGATTTACCTTAAATTCCGTATCCAGTTCCAGCCCTTCCACCACATGACCTTTATTTTCTTTCAGGAAGTAAGCGATAGCAGTCAACACTACAGCGCCTACAATCAGGGAAGCAATATTTGCCTTGTAATGGAACGCGATGACGTCCATTACATTTACGCCGGCGATCTTCGCCACAAACGGGTTGTGGGCCAGGCCGGGGTTCAGCATGGAGCCGTAGGTGCCGCATTTAACAGCCGCAGCAGCCATGGCCGGATGCACGCCCGCGCCCATCAGGATGGGAATAAAGATGGCGCCTGCCGCTGCCGCAGTACCAGCCGCGCTGGGCAGTGCCACGTTAACGGCATAGGTTCCGAAGATAACACCGGGAATCAGCAGCCAGTTAACTTTTAACAGCAGCTTTGCCAGCGCGTTGATCAGGTGCTTGTCACAGCCCGTAAAACGCATGGCCAGCGCAAAACCCATACTGGAGCAGGCGGAAGAAATCATGCCGCTGCCCATGCCTTTGGCAAAAGCGTTCAGCGCGTTCATGGGATTGCCCGCGCAAAGACACATCACGATACCGGCGCCTACCAGGACCATCCTGGCTTCATAGCGCTTCACCAGCAGGAACAGCGCCGCCAGTACAATAAGACCACCTAAGATTAACATAACATAACCCCCTTTGCCGGATACAATCTAACCCAATAAACCGGCTAAACTTGTGAAAATACCGATTAATTTGAGGAGACGCTGATTAATCAGCGTTTCCTTAATCAGTCTCTCCGAAATAATCAGGCACGCTCGCCTATATTATTACTTATTAGTATAGCACCGGGAAAATCTCTTCACAATATTTCCCGCTCAGAAATACTGTATACAAAATGAACCCCGGTCAAAGTTCACAGCAAAAAGAAAAAACGGAAAAGCATAACGCCTTTCCGTTTGGCAGTACTAAATGACAATTTTCCCTTTTCCGTCCGCAATCTGAATCGCGGTTCCGTATTCTTTGGACAGATCCGCAATATCCGCCAGAATCTGTTCGCCATACTTCGCGTCCGCCAGTTCCGGACGTCCCCGGAGGCTTCTTCCGTTTTTAAATCCCAGGCTCAGGGGCAGCAGATCCACTTCCCGGATCGCGCCGTCTGTCACCGTAAAGGAAGCCAGCGCCGATTCAAACACAAAATGATCGACTGCCAGACCCCGGGTTCCGTTGGCGCTGCGGGCATCCAGGCCGTCAGCTACCGTGTTATCCGGTCCCAGGTCATACAGATCGTAAAACTCCGTGGGCTGGCGTTCCACCGAGTCATTCTGGAAAATGAAATCCCCCAGACTGTAGAATACAGGTTTGTCTTTATAAATCTCAATGCCGCGCCAGATATGGGGACCGTGTCCGATATAGGCTGTCGCCCCGGCATCAATACAAAGTTTTGCAAAATCGCGGCAGAAATCCGCCGGCCGGTTCTTCGCCATCCCTTTGCGTTCGTGGCTGTGGTGGCTGACAAATACAAAATCCGCCTGCCGTTTCGCTTCTTCAATGGAACGGACGATCCGGTCCGCATCCTTTTTGTTCATGGTGGTGACGGTGCCTGGCATCTCGCCGCGGGCCGTAGCTTCGAAGCGGATCTTCCCGATCAGGTAACCGCCGGTCAGCGGCTTATTGAACCCTTCTTTTTCCAGCAGCATACGGTCGGCATTCACTTCGGTCTGATCGACGATTTTTCGCAGGGTTTCCAGTTCTTTCGGTTTAACCTTGTGAACCGTCTGATACCGCAGCACATTGGCGCCTGGGCGTCCCAACATCCCCCACTCGTTCATGGTAGAGGTCACACCGATAATCGCCACACGGCCCTGGGGCAAATCCAGATACCGGGGCTGGGCCGCTTCTTCCAGATTGATCCCGCAGCCGGCATGAACAACACCGGCAGCATCCAGATGCTTTTTGGTAGTTAAAATCCCGCCCAGATTCCAATCGATGGTATGGTTATTGGCCCAGGTATAAAGGTTGAAGCCAAGATACTGCAGATCCTGCAGCACGGCCGGACGGGCGCAGGCCCAGGTACCGCCGCTGACCGGAGCCGGAAACACTTCAAAATCATGAAGCAGGATCTCAAAATTGGTAAACCGCACATCAAAACCTTCCAGATAGTGTTTCAGCGCCGCCAGCTTTGTATCCCGGGGCAGCCGCTGCGTAATGAACGAATCCCCTGCCAGTACCACGGAAACCGTCTTTTTCATTTTTTGCATGATGTTCCCCCCTTGTTACCACAATTCATAAAACCCTGTGCATCTTCGCTGTCATCCCTCACAGGTACGGATTCAAAAAATGCCCCGCACACGCGAGGCATTTTTTCCGTATAATTAATACTCATCCGTTTTCTTTCATCGCTTTTTTATCCTGATACATGGCATGGTCCGCCCGCCGCAATACATCTTCCGGAGACGTATCGGACGGTTCGCATACAGCCAGCCCTTTCGCCGCGGAAACCCGGTTCCAGGCACGAGTCTCCTGCATCGTCTTTGCCGAGAGACGGTTAAATACAGCTACCAGTTCTTCCCGGTGCTCGTAATCCTCATTTTCCAGTAATACCAGGAACTCATCGCCGCCAATGCGAAACACGGGGCTGTGATCGAATACCCTGCAGATCAGCTGGCAGCAGGTCATCAGATATTCATCACCGTGGTCGTGCCCGTAGGTATCATTGATTTCCTTCAGGTCATTGGTATCCAGCATCAGCAGCGCAAATTTAGCATCACCCGCATGCATCTGCTGTTCCAGCCGTTCCTTTTCCAGCTCGTAGGCGTTCTTATTCTTCACATGGGTCAGCGGATCGCTGTACGCTTTATACCGCATACCGGAAATATATTTCTTCAGATTCTGCACCGTAACATCAAAGCTTCGGGTCAGAATACCCACTTCATCGTTGGTCGGTTTGGGCAGTTCCACTTCCAGGTTGCCTTCCGCGATCTGTTCGGCAGCCTTCGTCAGAGTCTTTAGCGGTTTGGTAATACGGGTGGAGACGACCAGGTTAATAATGGCCGCCAGCAGCGCCATAACCACTGCCGCGATGGCAATGATCCGGGCCATCGTGTTCTGCCGCGTTTCGATTTCGACAGCCTCTACCGTAAGGAGCAGCACCATATCGTTTTGCAGCCTGCTGAAGACCAGCCTCTTGCTCTTTCCTTTGTCTTTGTAAGTATATGTCTTGGTCCGGCTTCCTCCCCCGTAATATTTCATATCGTTAACCAGTTCCTGCAGCTCTTTGCTGTAATCGGTAATGGATGTCCCCGGATCATAGAAAGGATGGTAATAGATTTTGCCTTCTCTGGATACCAGGCTGGTATATCCTGTTTTGTACGGACTGATGACGCTCACGTCATTTACGATCAGGCCGAAATCCATATCCATCCCCACGACGCCGATAAACTGCCCTTCCTTATACAGCGGCGTCACATAGGATATCATATCCATATCTATATTCTTGTTGTAATAGGGTTCCATCCATACGGACTTTCCGGCAGCCTTGGGTGCGTAATACCAGCCTACATGTTCCACATCGGACGGGTCGAAATTCAGTATACGCGTCAGCGGCTGTTTGATGAAGGTCTCAACCCGTTTCTTTTTTGTATAGAAGAAACCGCCGTCTCCGGCGTCTTCATCTGACAGTTCCGGCGCAAGTCGCAGATAATAACAAACTACGCCTTTGTTATGGCGCACAATGTCGCTGATCAGCTTCTCCATTTCGGATACATATTGCCGCCGCACAGCATCATTGGAACGGATCACTTCCACCGGCGGCATCCGGTCCGTTGCCTGATCCGCGAAAATATCGATAGCGCGCTGGATATCCGCAAGCTCGTCATTCAGGAAACTCGTTTCCTGCCTGCAGGTAAGCTGAAGTATTTCATCAGAATACTCTTTCTGGGAACGGGAGGTAAACCACAAGCCTGCCCCTCCCACGATAAACGTACAGAGAAAGATGATGACTAAATTTAAAACAGTAAACTTTTGACGGATTGAATTCATGAAACAGGCCTCCGGGAATATATATTCAGAACAGACGCCGCTCAAGCCCAAGCGTATATATTACATGATTATTTCATAGTTAAAAACGATATAATATTCTTTAATATTATATCACAAACGTATGCGTTACTCAAATAAAATACTTATTATTACCTGGTCAGCTTAACAACCGTCTCAACATGGTGGGTCCGGCTGAACATATCGCAGGGCTGCACTTTTTCAATTTTAAAACCGCGTTCATACAGGTACGCAAGATCCCGCGCCAGGGTTGCCGGATTGCAGGACACATATACCACCCGGCCCGGTTTCACTTTTACAATTGCCTCCAGTACCCGCTCCTCACAACCGGCCCGGGGCGGATCCAGGATCACCACGTCCGGACGCAGTCCACCGGCGGCAAGCTTCGGCATTTCTTCCGCCGCGTCGCCCAACAAAAAGTCTGCGTTTTCAATACGGTTCGCCACAGCGTTCTTCTTTGCGTCGCGAATCGCCGAGGGGACGATTTCAATCCCCAGCGCCCGTTTCGCCTTTTGCGCCATGAACAGGGTGATGGTACCCGTACCGCAATACAGATCCACTACCGTTTCCGTCCCTTTCAGCTCCGCAAAATCAAGAGTGACCTGGAAGAAGGACTGGGCCGAGATGTTAAACTTCAGGGAACCGATTTTATCCTTAATCGTGGGCTCACCTGCAATCAGTCTTGTCTTCTCACCCAATATAACATTGGTACTCCGTTTGTTCACGTTCTGCACCACACTCTTCACGCCTGGTATCGCTGTCTTCAGCATCTTTACCAGTTCTTTCAGGCGAGGCACAGTATCCCGGGCCGTCACCAGGCAGACCATGATTTCCCCCGTGTGCACGCCCACCCGTCCCATGATGTGACGGATCAGGCCGGTCCCCTTGTCTTCGTCATAAGGCAAAATCTTATACTGCTTCATCCAGTCTCTCACAACAGCCGCAATCTCATTATTCTTCTGTTTCTGGATGCAGCAGTCCGTTACGTCGATGACCCTGTGGGTATTCAACGCGAAGCAGCCGATTTGCAGCCTGCCTTTTCCTCCTGCTACGGGAAACTGCATTTTGTTCCGGTAATAAAACGGATGCTCCGAACCGATTGTCGGCATTACGCTGATGTCACGCAGATGCCCGATACGTTCCAGCGCTGCTTTTACCTGCATCCGTTTTTCTTCCAGCTCCGCCTCATAGGAAAGATGCTGCAGCTGGCAACCCCCGCAGGCTTCATACACCGGACAGGCCGGAGCGATCCGGTGGGGGGACGGCGTAATGATTTCCTGTAATTTTCCTATTATAAAATTCTTTTTGATAAACGCCGCCGACGCCCTGACCTTTTCACCGGTCAGTGCGCCCGGTACGAACACCGCAATATCCCTGAAACGTCCTACGCCTTCCCCGGTGCTCCCCAGCCCGGTGATCTCAAGCTCCATCTCCTGCCCTTTTTGCACAGGAAAAGCCGGCGCGGCCTTCAGGACTTCTTTTTTTCTGATTGATTCTGATTGATTCTTATTTGCTTTTTTATTTTTAATAGTTTCTGCCATTCTATTTTCCCACTCCGCCTGTAACTGAAAAAAGTTGCGGACAAATCATCCGCAACTTAATCATACCCCACTGATTTTTGTTTGTAAACATACAGATAACGCTTTACGTACAAATTCCTAACAAAAAACGATTCGCCGCCGGGATTTACAGCTTCGCGCTGATCTTGTTCGGCTTCCTGCCTTCCGCTTTCGCCAGCTCCACTTCCCGCTTTTTGGCTTCCAGCTCTTCGATCTGGCATTCCGGGCAGATGCCCTGGAACACAATATTATGATTCTCCATGCGATAGCCGGTCATCTGGGCAATCTTGTCGTCCAGATCCTGGAAATAATCCAAGTCATCCACATTCATGAAGCGGTGACATTTCATGCACTGCACGTGATAATGCTTGGTCAGCATATGGTCGTAACGGTCCGCGGAACTGGGCACGGAAACACGGCGCAGCAACCCGCTGTCTACCAGCGAGTTCAAATTACGGTACACGGTTCCCTTGCTGATATCCGGGTAATCCAGAACAATGCGGTTATACACTTCTTCTGCCGTAGGATGGTTGCTCAACGAACGTACTGCAGAAATGACCAACTGACGCTGAATGGTATTTCTCTTCTGCACAGCCATACCTCCAATCAATACTGATTACTAAAAAGGCCAATTATTACAAATCAAAAAATTCTCTCTGTATTTTTACTTCAAAATTTCTCTTTCTATATTTAGTTTATCATATTTTTTGATTTTGTAAAGGTCTATTATCAGTTTGCAGAAAATTTAATTAAGATTTTTTCCTATCTTCAGGAATACACTGATTAAATGAGTTTGTGCGATGGCCGAGGTTTTTTTGCGACTGACAAGGAAATGAACCGCAGGCGCAGCCGTAGCTGCGTTAAGGGACATTGACGCAGTCAGTCACAAAAAGCACCGGTCAGCGTGCAGAGAAATTAATCAGTGTCTCCTTAGGCCTGTTCATTGTCCAGAAGGCCCGTATGGGAAGATTGGAAGCGCCCGGCGGCGACCAGATAAACTCTGCGTCTTTCCGCTTACGGTCCGGCGAATGGACAAACACATCGTCTAGTTCATCTCCTTTACCAAAATAGAACTTCTTGCCCGGAATGCTTAACACCTCCGGCTTACCTTCGGAGATCATCAGCCCGGCTCCGTAAAACTCACCGCCCCAGGGGTTGATTCCCAGCTCTATGGGATGTTCGCCGGCCACACTGTAAACCAGATGATAGACGACGCCGTAATTCCCATAATTTTGCGTCTTCCTGCCGGTCAGCCTGTCTCTTCCCCGCAAATAATACGGTTCCTCGGAGCTTGCCATGCACAACGCCCTTACCTGATTCCGTTTCATCTGTATCGGTTTTTTGACAACATATGTCAGATCTGCATTCTCGTACGTCCCCCGCAGCGGATGCTCATCCATAGGCAGAAGATTGCCGTTCCGGGAGAACTTTTCAATATCATCGTCCGGATTGCACATCATGACTATAACCTCTACCGGCTGCCTGGCATGGAAATCAAACATGCCGGTCAGCAGCTGATCCGGTTTCAGGCAGGCGCCGGCGCGACTCATGTTGTTGCCCTGTGAGAGTACTTCTATATATTCTCCCTGATTCAGCACTGTCAGCGGCAGGTCGGGCACTTTCCCGTAAAAGCTGTAATCCGGCACTCCTCTTTTGCCTTTGTTTTTCTGTTTCCCTTTATCCTGCTTATCTTTCAGCTCGTTTTTACGCGCCTTTTTCCATAATTCTTTGTAATCGTTAAAATAACGCGTCTGCCCTTTTCGTGCAGAAATAAAATAATCCTTATCCGGATCGCCGATCCCCCGGCAGCCCCAGGTTATGGTTGCCAGCTTATTGACCGGGCGCATCAGTACGGCAAGCTTCCGTTGCTTTTTGGTTCCGTTTACGTGATGGAAAAAGACCCTGCCTTCTCCTTCCACAATATCCCTGTACAGGATCCCGTTTTCATACACCATCTCCGGGCTGTCGGAAAACAGCAGGGTTGGGCCGCTTTGCAGCACCTTCACGTTCACATCCTGATAGTTCTCCGGCGCCTTGCGGTAACCTGCCTCTGCCTGAGCCGGAGACAATACTCCCCCCAGCAGGCCGACGCCTGCCAGAACGGCTGCAATTCGCGACGGCAGCCTGAAAAACGAAAACCAACTCATGTCCATACCTCCGGGAAAAGAAACACGGATGGACGATGCTGCGTACATCCGCGTTTACATTTATCGAACATCATTCAATTCATAATTATTGGAGTTCTGATATTTCAGAACGAAACGGCACGCGCTTTTACTTTTTCAAACTGTTCCGGTAATCTTCCATGAATTTTGCCAGACCTTTGTCGGTCAGTTCATGTTTGACCAGCTCACGCAGCACCTTGGTGGGTATCGTAGCGATATCCGCACCTGCCAGCATCATCCTGTCAACGTGTTCCATGTTGCGCACGCTGGCAGCGATAATTTCCGTTTTGAACTGGTAGTTGCGGAATACTTTTACCATATCCTCCACCAGCCTGGAACCGTCCTGCCCGATATCGTCCAGACGTCCGATGAAGGGGCTCACATAAGAGGCTCCGGCCCGGGCCGCCAGTAACGCCTGTCCCAGACTGAACACCAGCGTCACATTTGTACGGATTCCCTCTGCCGCCAAAATCTTGACCGCCTTCAGCCCTTCCGTGATGCAGGGGATTTTTACTACCACATTATCTGCAATCTTTACCAGTTCCCTGGCTTCCTTAACCATGCCTTCACAATCCTGGCTGATAACTTCAGCGCTTACGGGTCCGGGGATCAGCGCGCAGATTTCCGGAATGACTTCCGCCTGTGTACGCCCGGATTTGGCAATCAGCGACGGGTTGGTGGTCACACCGTATACGATCCCCATATCCGCAAATTCCCTGATTTCATCCACATTCGCCGTATCCATAAAAATCTTCATAGTCCACGCCTCTTTCTTTTATTATTTTTCACTGCAAAACGTAAGGAACCACCGGTTAACTCGCCTGTTTCCCTGTCGGAAGACACACCGGCATATTTAATCAGCGTTTCCTTAAAATAACGTAAGCTGGTCGTCGTCCGTCGGCAGCATCAGGTCCAGTTTCGGTTTTTTCCGGTTTTCATAGGTTACCCAGTTACCGCACTTCGGGCAGTTCATCTCCATATCCGGCAAGGCCCAGGCCAGATGCGTACCGCATTTGGGGCAGATAAATTCTACCTGCATGCCCGGACGTATTTTGTTTTCTTTTTGATTCTCCGCTTTATTCAAACACAGCCTCCCGGTTCTGACCCTCGCCAAAATAAGCGCGGCTCCCTATTCGTATTCTCATTTTCATAATCCGCTTCGCCTGCCAACTTCCAATTTCATTTTTAATTATACAACACTTTCGATTCGTGGTAAAATAAAAAAGCAAAAATTAAAATAAGTAACATATCCGGACAAAACGGGAGCGACGCAACGGACGCAACCATTTCGCGGATTTTTACCGAAACAATATTCCTGCAAAAGAAGGAGGGTGATTGCTCATGTTAGATTTAGCCAAAGAGTTTTCGCTTTTAGGTTTTCTGGAAGAAACAGAGGAAGACGGCGCCGTGACATACGTCATGGACTTTCCCGGTGACACATACATTACGGTCACCGACGACAACGGCAAAACGCCGGTCCGGGCCAAACAGAACCTGGTGCTGGCCTGCTATGACGGTGAAGGCCGTTACCTTTGGGGCAGTGAATGCAAAACCTTCATGGAATTGCAAACGCTCTGCCAGAATTACACGGCCGGTTCGCCGGAACTGCTGCAGACATTTAAGGACGCTTCCAAAACGCTGAAAGCCGGCGAATGGTCATCGCCGTCACATCCGTAATCTCCACAACCGCAAATAAAACAAGCTGCCGGGTTTTTCAAAACCTGACAGCTTTTTAGTTTTCTTTATTCGCGGCGGATGGACAGGATGCATTTTACATCGCTTGTGTCATCCTCCACGATGTCCCCTTTCAGGAAGAAGTCTCTCTTTTCTCCATTCTCCATGGTCATGGCAAATGTGGAAATAAAGTTTTCCTTTTTTTCTACCGCGTCCACACCCAGCCGGATGATCCGTTTCCTGTCTTTTCTTGCAATACGCAGGAAGAAGCTGCCGGAGTTCAGTTCTTTCTCCATCTGCTCCCTGGATATCTGCATTTCCTTTTCCAGACCCTGGGCCGCTACCTGGTAGGAATACACGCCGTGATGATTGATCAGGAAAATAACGCATTCCGAAAGGAAACGGGAAAGCAGGTCCATGTGCCTGTTCAGGTTCGTAAGCTCTGTCACGTCCCTGGCAGAACCGTAAAAACGCATCCGTCCTTCCGCTTCGTCCAGATAATAGAAATGAATCCAGAAACGGGAATAGCTGCCGTCGACCCGGCCAAAGGCCATTACGGCGCTGGCCCCGTTCATTTTGTCCAGCCTTGCCTTCTCCAGTGTACTGAACAGCAGCTTCCTGTCCGCAGGCGGCATAAAGCGCTGGATGCCCTCCAGCCGGTCGCTGAAGTCCGGTACGTCCACCACTTCCTGGAATTTCTGGTTAAAGCGGATGATATTTACGTCTTCCTTGTACCAGGAGTACATGGCCGCAGGCCCCAGGATATTGTTCAGCATGGCGTCGCTGTACACCGCGTCATTCAGGAATTCCCTGACCCGGAATTCTTCGTTGGCAATGAACACGAAACCCCGCCCGTCAATATTGTACGGGTTGGTGATCAGTTCCTCAAACTCCTGGATATGCACCGGTTTGTAAAAATAGTAACCCTGTACGTACTGGCAGCCCAGGCTCTGCAGATACTCCTTCTGCCCCTGGTTCTCTACGCCCTCCACGATGATCGGAAGCCGCATGGATTTTGCCATGTACACGATGGATTCCAGAATGTGGATTCCCTTTTCAATGGTGGCCTCATCCATCTTCAGGAAGTGCGCGTCCATCTTCAGCACGTCAATGTTCAGCTCGTGGAGCATGTTCAGCGAAGAATACCCGCTGCCGAAATCGTCCATCAGCACCGTGAAACCGTTTCTCCGGAGGATCTGCACCACTTCCCTGACCTTTTCGGAGTCTTCGCCCACGGCAGATTCGGTGATTTCCACTTTCAGCGCCTTTTTAGGCAGGTTGTATTTCTCTACCAGAGACTTAATATAATCGGGAACATTGAATGTAAAGATATCGACCACTGACACGTTTACGGAAACAGGAACCAGCGGCAGTCCCCGCGCTTCGCAGCTCTGCAGCCAGCGGCATACCTCTTCCCAGATAAACTTGTCCAAATCCGGGATAAAACCGTATTTTTCCAAAACCGGAACAAATACGAGCGGGGAAATCATCGTGCCGTCCGGCTTCACCCAGCGGGCCAGCGCCTCGGCGCCCACGATCTTCGCTGTCGCCGCCCTGCACTGGGGTTGCAGGAAAAACGTAATCTCCTTATTTTTCAGCGCCTCCTGAAAATCCGAAAGGAGCTTATAGTCAGAAGCGATGATTTTGTACATGGAAGGATCAAAATAACAGATACGGTTTTTGAAATCCGCTTTGGCATTGTGCATGGCCAGGCTTGCTTCATCAAAAAGATGCATCACCGTATCGTTCGGATCGGAACAGCTGATCCCGATGGCAGGAAGGAAGCCTACGGACACGCCGTAACGTACGATGACCCTGCGGATGCTTTCAAACAATTCCTCCGGCTGCAGGCTTCCGGCAGGCACGAACAGGGAAAAATCGTCGTTGCCCAGGTATCCCGCTATCCCATTCAGATTATTGGCATCTTTACGCAGGCCTGCCCCGATCCGGGCAAGAACCATATCCCCCTTATCATGTCCGTACCATTCGTTAAACAGCTTGAAGTGCTCAATATCAAAGACGAGCATCATCCATTTCTTTTCCGGATGGCTCTTCAGCGCCGCCTCCACAGAACGGAAATAATCCTTTTCCCGCTTGAGCCCGGTCAGGGGATCTAATAGGACGGCGCTTTCCTCCCGGGTTACCAGGGTACGGCCCGCCTCCCGGTCCTTGATATTCTGGATATCAAAGATATAGCATCTGACGATACCCTCCGGCAGCCCGTGAAGAGGCCCTGTCAGCAGGATGGAGTCGATCCAGCGCCAGCCGCCTTTCATATCGCTTGACCGGAACTGGAATTCAAACGTGTCTTTAGGTTCTTCCGCCGCCAGCCGCTCCAACATCGTATCCGGATCCATCACATCCGCATACAGCCCGGCTTCATCCGGATGGATCAGATGCTCGACAGCGTAGTTGCAGAATTCATCAAATGCGCCTTCGGTTACAGGCAGGTAATATTTATCCGCTACGTTATACACAAATTTGTAGCGATTTGTATTCAGGTCGATCTCTACCAGTTCGTCATAAGAAGAATGCTCCAGGAATTCAGGCACGGAAAGAGGCTGGTTATGTTTTTTGAAAAAATCAAGCATACCTTTATGCTGCATCCGGAACACCTCCTTTTCTTTATACTAAAGCATCAGTATACTGTTCTCTATTCTTCCAGCAATCCCATGTGTTCAAACAGATGAAACAGCAGGCTTAACAGGATGGCTACCAGCGTGGCCAGTACCATGCCCTGTACCGTAACAGTGCCAAAGGTCAGCTTGGCGCCGGACAGGCCTACGATCATAACCACGGCCGTCATGGTCAGGTTGCGGGATTTGCTGTAATCCACCTTCTGCTCTACCAGAAGACGGAATCCGGAAGCGGCAATGACGCCGAACAGCAGCATGCAGACGCCGCCCATGACCGGACCCGGGATACCGTGGATCAGCTGGCTCAGCTTGCCGATAAAGGATAACAGGATGGCAAACACCGCCGCGCCGCCGATGACCCAGACGCTGTAGACTTTGGTAATCGCCATGACGCCGATATTCTCACCGTACGTGGTATTCGGAGTTGCGCCGAACAGACCGGACAGGATATTGGAGCAGCCGTCCGCAAACAGGGAGCGATCCAGACCGGGATCCTTCATCAGATCCCGTCCCACGATATTTCCGGTCACCATCAGGTGGCCGATGTGTTCGGTCAGCACCACCAGCGCCGCCGGCGCAATAATGGCAATAGCATCCATATTGAAGGTCGGCGCGGAAAACTGCGGAACGGCAAACCAGGGCGCATTGATCACGGGAGTCATATCCACCATACCCAGGAAAAAGGCCAGGACATAGCCGCAGACCACCCCGAACAGGATGGGGATAATGGCCATAAACCCTTTAAAGGCAACGGAACCGATGACGGTGACCAGCAACGTAAATACGGAAACCATCACGTTGTTCATTTCAATTTTATCCCCTACCAGCCCGGCCATGGATGCAGCCGTCGGGGCCAGCTCCAGACCGATGATGGAAACAATGGCTCCCATCGCGGCAGGCGGGAAGATGAAGTCGATCCATTTTGTTCCCATCATCTTAACAATAAATGAGAACAGGACGAACAACAGGCCGAATACGATGAAACCCGACTGGGCATCCGAATACGGATGGGTCGCCATGATCAGAAGCACAGGAGAAATGAAAGCAAAGCTGGAACCAAGATACGAAGGGATCTTTCCTTTCGTAAGAAAGATGTACAGAAGGGTCCCCACACCGTTCATGAAGAGGCAGGTGTTGGGATTCAATTTAAACAGGAACGGTACCAGTACCGTGGCGCCGAACATGGCAAACAGATGCTGCAGGCTCAGCGGGATATTCATCAGCAGCGGCACGCGTTCTTCAACCTGGATAACTTTATGAGACATGATTATTCCTCCTGTTTTTGCAGGAAACAACGAGCTCCCGTTTCCTTATCAATTGCTTTCTTACATTATATTTTAATCTTTTTTACACAGATTGGCAACTAAAAAAACGGCTGCCCAAAAAGACAGCCGTCTGCATTCCTGTTTACCTTCCCAGCCAGGAGGTCTTCTTCACTACCTGCTTCTCCACATCCACACGGGCCGGCGCATACATCATAATGGTATCGGTGACCCTGGATATGCTGGCATTCACAATATAGCTTACGCCGCACATATAATCAAAAATACGGTTGCGCGTTTCCTTGTCCACTTCCGAAAAGTCCAGCATGACAGCACAGCCTTCGATCAGTCTGTCAGCATAGGAAACCGCGTCTTCATAGGTATGAGGGGTACGCACCAGGATGTCCAGCTGACCGGGACGCACAACATACGGACCGGTATAGGTATCGACAGGTTCTTCATTACTGAACAGTTTCATTGCGGAATTCTTAAAATCCATAATGCGAAAGCCTCCATCCCATTTGATTTAAACAACCTTTTCTATATATTGTAGCAGATTCCCAAAAAAACACAACAGTTTTTCTTAAAAAAAAGCCGAAAAAGCAGGTTTTTTTCATATTTTTTGTCAAAAATACAGGAAATACGGGGATGAAACGCCGCATTTTTTACAAAAAAACAGGGAGTCAAGCCGTCTTATTTGTCAGCGGCAGCGGCATTTTTGGCCCGTCCCCGGATACGTCCCCGTTCAACCCGGTCCAGTATCCGTTTCCGCATGCGGATATTCTTCGGCGTAACCTCCACCAGTTCATCGTCGTTGATGTGTTCCAGCGCCTGTTCCAGCGAGAAGAACACCGGCGGGATCAGGCGGATGGCGTCGTCGCTGCCGGAAGCCCGCATGTTGGACACGTGCTTCTTCTTGCAGGGGTTCACGTCCATATCGTCATCCCGGGAGTTCTCCCCGATAACTTCGCCCTGATATACGTTCTGTCCAGGAGTGATATACATGGTACCCCGTTCCTGGCAGTTGCCGATGCCGTAGGCACAGGTCTCGCCGTTTTCAAAAGCCACCAGGCTGCCGCGGGTGCGCCCCGGGATGGGGCCTTTATAATAATCGTACCCTGCATACACATGGTTCATAACGCCGTTGCCTTTGGTGTCAGTCAGGAACTGATTGCGGAAACCGATCAGGCCCCGGGCGGGAATCTTAAATTCCAGTCGCATATAGCCGGCCATTTCGTGCATGTTCACCAGTTCCGCCTTGCGGGTTCCCAGGTCTTCCATCACAACGCCCATGAAATCCTGGGGCACGTCAATGGTCAGCGCCTCCATGGGCTCCATGGTATGCCCGTCTTTATCCTTGCGCAGGATGACCTTCGGCTTGCCTACCTGCAGTTCAAAGCCTTCCCGGCGCATGGTTTCAATCAAAATGGACAGATGCAGTTCGCCCCGGCCTTTTACGATAAAGGTATCGGTATTTTCCGTTTCTTCCACCCGCATGGCCACGTTAGTCTGAATCTCTTTCATGAGGCGGTCGCGAAGATGGCGGCTGGTCACATACTCGCCCTCCTTGCCTGCAAAGGGGCTGTCGTTTACCAGAAACTCCATGGACAGGGTGGGCTCGTCGATTTTGATGCCTGCCAGTGCTTCCGGCTCTTCCGGATCTGCAATGGTGTCGCCGATCTCCACATTGCTCAGGCCGATCAGCGCTACGATATCGCCGGCCTTTACTTCAGCAGTCTCCACCCGCTTCAGTCCCTGATAGGTGTAAAGACGTCCGATCTTCTCGATGGCGATCCTCTCTTCATGCAGCAGCGCGATCTGCTGCCCGTTTTTTATCGTACCGCGCACCACGCGTCCTACCACGATGCGACCCACATAGGAATCATAATCCAGGGTATTGGCCAGCATCTGCAGCGGCTGGTCCGGATCCACATCCGGCGCGGGAATCGTGTCCAGAATCACCTGGAACAGCGGTTCCAGGTTATCGCTTTTGTCATCCATGGACAGTTTGGCAATGCCGGAACGGGCCGAAGAATACACAACCGGGAACTCCAGCTGTTCGTCATCGGCTTCCAACTCAATAAACAGGTCCAGCACCTCGTCTACCACTTCCGTGGCGCGCTGGTCCGGACGGTCGATCTTATTGATGACCACGATGGGCTTCAGATGTTTCTCCAGCGCCTTGCGCAGCACATACTTCGTCTGGGGCATGGGACCTTCGTAAGCGTCCACCAGCAGCAGCACGCCGTCCACCATGGTGAGCACCCGTTCCACTTCCCCGCCGAAATCCGCATGGCCCGGTGTGTCCAGAATATTGATCTTGGTTCCCTTATGCATAACGGAAGTGTTCTTGGATAAAATAGTAATGCCGCGTTCCCGCTCCAGGTCGTTGGAGTCCATCACCCGCTCTGCTACCTTTTCGTTTTCGCGGAAAATATGGCTCTGTTTCAGCATGGCGTCCACTAACGTCGTTTTGCCATGATCGACATGGGCGATGATGGCAATGTTACGGATATCGTTCCTGATCATTCTGCTTTGTCCTCTCTTTAAAACGCAAATATAAGGAAACACTGATTAATTCGTCTGCACGCCGACCGGCGCCTTTTTGCGATTGGCTGCGTCAATGTCCCTCAACGAATCAATGTTCCCCGGGTTTTCTTTACCAAAAGAACGAGGATGCCTGTCAGAGCATCCCCGTCTGTGACTTTACTATTATATTCATTTTGCATTTCAGTGTCAACTGTAAAACATCGAATCGCTGATTGCAAGACCGGACTTTTCGCAATCACATCTTATTAATTGTTTACAACACCTATTTCACCACGCTGGGAAGCCAGGTCGCCAGTCCGGGGAAGAAGCAGAGGATCAGCATTTCAATTCCCATAACTACTGCATAAGGGATTACGCCTTTCACGATCTGGGTCATCTTGCTGTCGGGGCTGACACCCTGCAGTACGAACAGGTTCATGCCGACAGGCGGCGTAATCAGGGCCATTTCCATATTGATCTGCAGGATTACGTTGAACCAGATGGGATCGAAGCCAAGCTGCAGGATGATGGGATACAGGATGGGAACCGTAATAAAGATGATGGAAACCGTTTCCAGAATACAGCCCAAAAACAGCAGCAGGCAGTTGATCATGATGAAGAATATCCAGCGGCTGAACTGCATTTCCGTTACCATCAGGGTCAGGGCCTGGGGTACCTGCAGGATGGTCAGCACGAAACCGAACAGGGTGGCGCCTATCATAATGCAGAAGATCATGGAAGTGGTCTTTACCGTACCCAGCAGTATATTCGGCATATGCTTCAGGGTCAGGGTCCTGTAAACACAGAATGTAATGAACAGGGAATAGACCGTACCCACAGCCGCCGCTTCCGTCGGCGTGAAAGCACCGGTATAGATGCCGCCCACCACGATCACCGGCAGCAGCAGACCCCAGAAGGATGTCTTCAAAGCTGAAATCCGCTCATCCCAGGAAGCCTTCGGTTCCAGCGGCAGGTTGCGGGATTTGTAAATCACCACACCGATAAAGAAGATCGTCAGCATGAAGCCGGGAACTACACCGGACATGAACAGCTGGCCGATGGATTCGCCGGTGATGGCGCCGTAGAGGATCATGGGGATGGACGGAGGGATCAGAATGCCCAGCGTACCGCCGGCCGCAACTGCACCCAGCACTACTGTCCGTTCATAATTCCGTTTCAGCATTTCCGGGATGGCAATGGCGCCGATGGTGACCGCGCAGGCCGCGGATGAACCGGTGATAGCCGCGAAAATACCGCAGGCTACGATGGTGGCCGCGCCTAAACCGCCGGGCAGATGACGCAGCCATTTGTTGCCCAGCTCGAACAGGTCATTACCAACCTTGCCTTCCAGCAGGATCTGGCTCATCAAAACATACAGGGGCACCGCGCAGAGCACAAAATCATCCAACGATTTGTAAGCCAGCAGCGGAATCTGGTTCAGGGTGCCTTCCCCTCCCATGAAGAGAAGCATCCCCACCAGGCCGCCCGTTCCCAAAGCAAAGCCTACGGGCAGGCCGATAGCCAGAAGGACCAGCAGCATAACGGTGAACAAAATAATCATTTTGCCACCTCCCCTGCCGCCGCAGCCGGATCATAGTCCGGATCGCCCAGCTTCACCAGATTTTCCAGGAAAGTCCGGATAAAATGCAGGAACATCAGGCCAAAACCGATGGGCAGCGAGGCCTGCGGAATCCACAACGGGGTACGCAACGTGGTAGGCGCGATCATCCCATGCTCCAGGGACATGGCCACCATGCCGATTGAATAGATGGTTACGATCCCGCAGAAGACCATGCCGATGAACGAAGTAACTACGCTCAAAATCTCATTGGTACGCTTGCTTAAATGGGAAAGCAGGATGTCCACTTTGATATGCTTGTTGGCTACAAAGGTCACAGCCATGCCAAAGAAGCCCGCAATGGTCACACAGTAGGTGGATATCTCCACCACCCACTCCGTGGGACTGTTGAACACGCCCCTCATGATAACTTCATAAACGACAGAAAACGCGGGAATGAACAGCAGCAGTCCGGCAATGATGCCCACCACGCGGGTCAGTCCCATTAAGAATTTCCTGTAAACTGCTAAAAAACTTTTCACGTCAGTCTCCCACTTACTATAATCTTTTGGAAACACTGATTAATTCGTCTGCACGCTGACCGGCGCCTTTTTGTGACTGACTGCGTCAATGACCCTTAACGCAGCTACGGCTGCGCCTGCGGGTCATTTCCTTGTCAGTCGCAAAAAGCGCTCGGCCATCGCACAAACTCATTTAACCAGTGTCTCCTTTACCATTTTTGTATTGCGATACCGCCGGCTGTAACATGACAGCCGGCGGTAAAGGTCAGTCTGTATAAACTTTGGAACTAATCCTGCCGTTCAGGCAGGAGCATTCTTATACTGTAAGTCAACAGTTATTTCGTGCACATTTCCAGGATCTTCTTGCCCTGTTCGCCGGCATGTTTGGTGAAGATATCCCATACGGGTTTGGTTGCTTTCTGCCAGTCTTTGATTTCGTTTTCAGGCACTACATACACTTCCATGCCCTTTGCCTTCAGGTCTTCGATGCCCTTCAGGTCTTCCGCTTTGGCGTTCTTGCGCAGGTCGTCGCGAACCTCTTTGGCCGCTTCCATGAAGGCTTTCTGCTGCGCTTCGCTCATCTTGGCATAGGATTTGTCGTTCATGGCTACGACGAATTCCGGAGACGCATGGTTAGTGATGGTCAGGTATTTGGTAACCTCATACATCTTGCGGTCGCGCATGGCCGGAGCGCCGGAGGACTGTCCGTCGATGGTGCCGCGCTGCAGGGCCATGTATACTTCGCCGGCGCCCATGGTTACCGGGGAAGCGCCCAGGGCTTTAATGGTTTCGGAAGCCAGCTCGCTGTAGCCGCGGATCTTCAGGCCTTTGAAATCTTCCGGTTTTTTGATGGGTCTCTTATTGTTGGCATACTGAACGAAACCGTAGTCGGCCCAATAAACAACCTTAACGTGTTTTTTGGCCATTTCGTCTTCCAGCACCTTGCCCATGCCGCCGTCGATGGCGGTATCTACTTTTTCATAGCCCGGGAACACAAAGGGAACGTCAAATACTTCCATGGCCGGGATGATGGTGGCCCAACGGCCCACCGTATTCAGGCCCATATCCACGCCGCCGGTCATGATGGCATCGTTCATGGTCTTGTCGTTGTACAACTGGCCTGCCGGGAAGGAAGTGATCACCACTTCGCCCTTGGTTTTATCTTTTACTTTAGCAATAAAGCTTTCCACGCCTTTTGCCACCGGATGGTTTGCCGGTAATGCGTAGGCTAATTTATATTCCACTTTTTTGCCTGCCGCCGGAGCAGCCGGAGCCGCCGGTTTTTTGTCGCCGCCACCGCCGCAACCCGCCATACAGATCGCTGCCATTGCCATCGTCGCAACTGCCGCCGCTTTTAACCATTTACAAGATTTCATAATTTTTCCTCCACTCCTTATTTAAAAAAAATAACCCCTGTCGGATTATTCCGGCAGGGGCGTTGTTCACGCGGTACCACCCTACATTATACTCTCTGGCCTGTAACGCCGCCGCAGCGCTTTACCCTAAAGGCAAGGCCCTTCAGATAAAGAGTTCCCAGGCGAGAAGTGTTAACGCTTCCACCGGCTTGCACCAGCCGCCGGCTCTCTGGAGTCCGCAGTTAAAACCATTCCTGTTCATAACTTCTGTTTGAAATTAAGTCAAGTATAGCAAGGCGGTTTTCAAATGTCAATGACTTTTTTCACATTTTGTTTACATTTAATACACTAAGGAAACGCTAATTAAGCCGTATGCGCACTGAACGGTACATTTTTCGACTGACTGCGCCAACGCTTTGCAGGTCAAACTTAAATATTTCCCAGCATGTCGTCCATATAACGGCGGACCTTCTCCAGCTTCTTCCGCATCTGATCCGCTTTGGCGCTGTCCCGCAGAGCGATCTGCTCAATTTTGTTCCGGTACTGCATATAGTTCCGTTCCATTGCGGAAATGGAATCCTGCAGTTCCGCTACTTCCGGCGTGGTCTCGATCTCCGGCGCCGCTTCGATCACATAATCCGTACCGTCTATGACAATGCTGTCGCCGTATTTGGGGATATAGGTCGCCGTTCCCAGCTGCATCTGCAGGCCTTTGGACAGTTCGACGGCTGAATCAAATTCACCGTGTGTCACAAAGAAGATTTTCGGTTTTTGCGGCATTTTCTTATACCAGTCCAGAAGCTGGTCTTTATCCGCATGGGCAGAGAAGCCGGTCATGTTGACGATCTGCGCGGCCACATGGATGGTCTCGCCCAAAATCTTAACTTTCTTGACGCCGTCAATCAAAATCCGGCCCATGGTACCCTCTGCCTGATAACCGGCAAAGACTACCGAACATTCCGGACGCCACAGGTTGTGCTTCAGGTGATGCAGGATACGTCCCGCGTCCGCCATGCCGCTGGCAGACATGATAATCTTCGGGCCTTCCACGCTGTTGATCATGCGGGACTCTTCCGGCGTCGGCGTAAAGCGCGCATTCTTCATGGCAAACAGCCGGTCTCCCTGAAATTCCACCAGCGCCCGGGTCTCTGCGTCATACTCGTCTTTGTTGGCCAGGGTGATCCCCGTCGCCTTGGTAGCCAACGGGCTGTCGATGTAAATCGGCACGTCCGGTATCTTCCCTTCCTGTGTCAGCTTCTGGAAATAATACAGCAGCACCTGGGTACGGCCCACCGCAAACGCAGGGATGACCACATTGCCGCCACGCGCCACGGTTTCATTGACGACCCTTGCCAGCTCCGCTTCTTTGTCATAGACTTTATGCTTGCGGTTCCCGTACGTGGATTCCGTTACAATAAAGTCCGCGCCTTTCAGAATGGCAGGATCTTCCACGATGGGCTGCTTCGGCTGCCCCACGTCGCCGGAAAAGATCATCGTCGTCTTTTTACCGTTTTCTTCTATTTCCAGACGCACCACCGAGCTGCCCAGGATATGACCCGCCACCCGGAGCCTGGCCGTCACACCCGGAATGACCTCAAAGGGTTCCTCAAAATTGTGGACATAGAAATGCTGCAGCGCCGTGTAGGCATCATCTACCGTAAACAGGGGCAGCACCTGGGATTTTCCCGCCCGCAGGCCTTTGCGGTTGGCATATGCCGCATCGGATTCCTGGATGTGGGCGCTGTCAGGCAGCAGAATCGTACACAGCTGCTGGGTCGATTTTGTGCAGTGAACGCGGCCTTTAAAGCCTTCCTTCACCAAACGGGGGATCAGGCCGCTGTGGTCCACATGGGCATGGGTCAGGACCATGGCGTCCACCTCCGCCGGATTGAAGGCAAAGGGCTTTTCATTAAAATCTTTGACGGATTTGGAACCCTGGAACATGCCGCAGTCCACCAGCATCTTTTTCCCATTCACTTCCAGTAAATAACAGGATCCTGTCACAGTCCGGGCTGCGCCTAAAAAAGTCAGCTTCATAAAAACAACCTCCTGAACAGCGTATGATGAGACGGCTTTCCTTCTAACGATTGCAATTAATCAGTGTTTCCTTAAATACACTTGTTTCATTCCATATTGTTTATCTTATTCTCTGTTGACAGCGTTTTTCCTGCAAAAAGGCTTCTATTAATTGGGCTCATTTCGGAAAATATTTGTGAATTGTTGCCACCAGGCTGATGCACAACAGGAACTGCAGTTTCCGCAGCCTTGGCTTCCCGTTTCCCCAAAATATCGCAAAATGTGGTTGCGCAGGCAGCCGTCACAGTTACAATACTCCCACATGGACGCAAGAAGCTGCAACGCCCGCTCCGGTTTTTCCTGCTGTTGCGCCAACGATTCCCCGACCCGCAGATCCTCCTGACTGTAAAACAGGGTGCAACGCGCGTTTTCTCCGTTCCGCCCGGCCCGGCCCGCTTCCTGATAATACTCCTCCAGGCTCTGGGGCATGTTGTAATGGATGATAAACGTTAAATCACTCTTATCTATGCCCATCCCAAATGCACTCGTTGCTGCAATGATCTGCACGGAACCGCTTAAAAACGCAGACTGTGCTACCGTCCGTTCCCCCACAGACAACCCGGCATGGTAGCGGGCAACATTGTACCCGTGCTGCCGCAGGAGCCGGAAGCACCGTTCCACATTCTGATGGGTAGAACAGTAAACGATGCCGCTTTTTCCTTTTACTTTCTCCAGTTCGTCCAGCAGCGCCCTGTCCTTATCCGCCGGAGATTTTTTGGCAAAAAACAGATTGGGGCGGTCGAAGCTCCGGATGATCACCGCCGGATCCGCAAGTCCCAGACTGCCGACAATATCCTGCCGTACCCTTGGCGTGGCCGTGGCGGTAAAGGCTGCATACATAGGCCGTTTCGGCAGTTTTTCCATGAACTCCCGGATTTTCAGGTACGATGGCCGGAAGTCATGTCCCCACTGGGATACGCAATGCGCCTCGTCCACCACCACAAAATCCGGCGGATTCTTTAAGGCGAACCGGAGAAACCATTCGTTCAGTAACCGTTCCGGCGAAAGATAAACCAGTTTATAAACACCGGTGTGAATATCATACATAACTTCATTATAAGTATGCTTACTCATACCGCTGTTGATACAGACGGCCGGAATGTTGGCCTGCTGCAGATGAGCAACCTGGTCTTCCATCAGGGATATCAGCGGCGAAATAACATAGGTCAGCCCCGTCTGCATCAGGGCAGGAACCTGAAAGCATATGGATTGCACCTGTTGGCAACACCGCGAGGCAGTCCCTGCCACTGAGAATTGCGTCCACCACTTCACGTTGTCCGGGTCTGAACTGTTCATACGCGAACCACTCTTTTAATACTGTTTCCGGTTGCAAATAATCCCTCCCTATTACTTTGTTACATTTTTCTCTTCAAACGGACACAGCTGCAGGCACACGCACTCTTCGCACAGAGGTTTCCGTGCCTTGCAGGTAAGCCGTCCGTGCCAGATGAACCAGTGGTGCGCTTCCGCCCATTTGTTTTTGGGAATCAGCTTCTGCAGGTCCAGTTCGGTTGCTTCCGGCGTTTTTGCATCTGACAAACCCAGGCGGTGCGACGTGCGGAACACATGGGTATCCACCGCAATGGCCGGAATTTTATAGACCACACTGGCAATCACGTCTGCCGTCTTCCGTCCCACGCCGGGCAGCTTCATCAAAGTGGGAATGTCTTTAGGAACCACACCACCAAATTCTTCCGTCAGCATGTGGCACATGCCCAGCAGGTTTCTCGCCTTTGCCCGGTACAGGCCGCAGTCCCGGATTTCCTCTTCCAATTGCTCCTGTGTCAGCGCTCCCATTTTTTCCGGCGTATTCAGCCGCGGGAAAATGCGGGCAGTAATTTTGTTGATCCGTTCGTCCGTACATTGGGCCGACATGATGACGGCACACAGCAGTTCAAAAGGCGAATTGTAACGCAGCGCAGTCCCGATTCCTTTATAGCGTTGTTCCAGCGCGGCGATGATTTCCAGTTTGTCTTTTTTACGCATGGTTTGTTCCTCTTGCTATTGTCCGGCGGATGCCTCTTTCCGTTTGTATATGAATGTATCGGTAACAGCCTACCTTTTACAAAAACAGCCTTCGGAGCAAACCAAAGGCTGTTGTACAGTTTTATTGAAGTTACGTGTTGCAACAGAAATATTCAAAATCAGTTTGTCAAACTCCGCACCGGCGCCGGGATCCGTCCGCCCCGGGCGATAAAGGTGTCTGCTTTAAATTTGCTGACACCCATGATGGGCGCATGACCCAGAAGGCCGCCAAATTCCACAGTCTCGCCCACGCCTTTGCCCGGGACGGGAATGACGCGCACCGCTGTGGTCTTGTTGTTGATCATGCCGATAGCGGATTCGTCCGCAATAATAGCCGCAATGGTTTCTGCCGTAGTATCGCCGGGAATGGCGATCATGTCCAAACCAACGGAGCAGACGCAGGTCATGGCTTCCAGTTTTTCCAGGCACAGGCTGCCGCGTTCTACTGCCGCAATCATGCCCGCATCCTCACTGACGGGAATAAAGGCGCCGGACAGGCCGCCCACATAGCTGGACGCCATCAGCCCGCCCTTTTTCACCGCGTCGTTCAGCATGGCAAGGGTTGCCGTAGTACCGGGGCCGCCGCAGCTTTCCAGACCGATTTCTTCTAAAATATGGGCTACCGAGTCGCCGACTGCCGGTGTAGGCGCCAGCGACAGGTCGATGATACCGAACTGTGTGTTCAGCCGTTTCGCCGCTTCCTGGGCAACCAGCTGGCCCACGCGGGTGATTTTAAACGCAGTGCGTTTGATCACTTCCGCCACCGCGCCGATGTCCTGCCCGCGCACCGCTTCCAGCGCATGTTTCACCACGCCGGGCCCGCTGACGCCTACGCTGACCACGGATTCCGGTTCCGTTACGCCGTGGAAGGCACCGGCCATAAAGGGATTATCGTTTACCGCGTTACAGAACACCACCAGCTTCGCACAGCCGATGGCGTCATTGGCCGCCGTTTTTTCCGCAGTCTCTTTCACCACGCGCCCCATCTCCGCCACCGCGTCCATGTTGATGCCGGCTTTGGTAGAACCGACGTTGACAGAAGAGCAGACCACGTCCGTTGTGGCCAGCGCTTCCGGAATGGAAGCGATCAGGTTCCGGTCGCCTTTGGTATAGCCTTTGTCCACCAGCGCGCTGAAGCCGCCGATAAAGTTTACCCCCACTTCATGGGCTGCTTTGTCCAGCGCTTTGGCCAGGGGCACATAATCATTGGTATCACAGCTTTCGCCCACCATGGAGATCGGCGTTACGGAAATACGTTTATTGATGATCGGCACGCCCAGGTCGGATTCAATATCCTCCCCGGTCTGCACCAGCTTTTCCGCTTTTTTCGTAATTTTGTCATAGATTTTATCCGCGCAGACTTTCACATCCGGATGCCCGCAGTCCCGGAGGCTGATGCCCATGGTGATGGTACGCACATCCAGGTTGTGGTGCGTGATCATCTGCGTGGTTTCCAGCACATCATTAAATGTTAATACTGACATGACGAACCCTCCGCTTAAATCTGGTGCATGGCAGTGAAGATATCTTCACTCTGCACGCGAATCTCCAGACCGATTTCTTCCGACAGCCTGTCCAGATGCTCTTTCAATGACTTAATGCTCATTTTGGAATCCGTCATATCCGCAATCAGAACCATGTTAAAGAAGCCGTCCATAATATTCTGGTTGATATTCAGGACGTTGACCTGATTATTGGCCAGTATATTGGTAACTTTGGCAATGATGCCAACCTTATCCTTTCCTACAACAGTGACTACAATACGCATCGTTCTGCCCCTCTCCTTTGCTCTCCGGCAAATAAAATATAATGCAGGAAACGTAAAGACTTCGTTTCCTGACGGCCTGTCGCCGTAATGTTTATTTTACCACATTTTTAAATATATGGAAACGCTGATTCAACGAGTTTGCATTCGTATCAGCAAAACCATCATTATTATGTTTCGCGCAATTCACGGAAACAATGGTGCTGCTACTGCGCGACCTTGTGCTGTTGGTAACTCCTGCTGACGCTCTCACAAATAGTGAAAAATCTCTGCCGGCGTCTCAATGATCATTTCCGCCTGCTGCTCTTCCAGGAACTTCCGACCCTTAAAGCCCCAGGCCACGCTGATGCAGGGAATGCCTGCATTAGCCGCCGCTTCCAGATCCACTTCCGAATCGCCGACATAGATTGCTTCCGAACTGTTAACCTGAAGATTCTTCATGGCTTCCCAGATCAGATCCGGCGCCGGCTTCTTGGCCACGCCTTCCCGTTCCCCGGACACTGAATCAAACAGGCCCGGAAAATATCCGGGAATCAGTTCCTGCACCGCAAAATCCGGTTTGTTAGACACCACACCCAGCGCATATCCCTTTTGCGCCAGCTCTTTCAGCATTTCCATGATGCCGGGATAGGGCCCCGTATGATCTTTGCAATGTACTTTATAATAAATATCAAAAGACTGCCTGACCTTTTCCAGCGCCGTTTCCACCTGCCCCTCCGGTACAGCCCGCTCAATCAGCTTGCGCGCTCCGTTGCCCACAAAACGGCGGATCTCATCCATCGTCCGCTCCGGGAACCCGTTGACACGCAATGCGTAATTCGTCCCCTCTGCCAGATCCGTCAGCGTGTCCAGCAGCGTACCGTCCAAGTCAAAAATGATTGCTTTGTATTTCATTTTATCTCCACCGCTTCTTCCATTGCTTTGACGTTACCTGATTTTAACAGCGCTACCTCTTTGCCCTCCGGCAGATCGGTGAATACACAGAGGCATGCGTCAGAGGGAGCGTTGGCTTTCACATAGGCCGTGTCAAAGGTTATCAGCCTGTCGCCTTTCTTCACTTCCTGCCCGTCTTTTACAAATACCGAAAAGCCCCTGCCCTGCAAATTCACCGTATCAATACCGATATGCAGCATGTATTCCATGCCCTCTTTCGTGGTCAGCCCCAAGGCGTGCTTTGTTTCAAACACAAAATTCACCGTGCTGTCGGCAGGCGCGAACACATCGCCGTCAGCCGGTTCCACCATAAACCCGTCGCCGTTCATCTTTTCCGCAAAGGCTTCGTCCGGCGTTTCCGTAATAGAGCAAAGCCGCCCGGTAAACGGACTGGCAAACGTATCTTTCTTTTTTCCAAATATCGAACCAAACATATTACTATCCTTTCATTTTACAAAAGCAGCACTTGTTTTACGCTGAACATACTAAAAAGCGGAAAAATTGCAGCTAGCATCACCGGAAAAAATGCGCCAGCAAGCTTAACACGATGCTGATCACAATGCAACTCACCCAGGGAAAATAGAAACTGCCGTGTTTGCCTTCCACGTGGATATCGCCCGGCAGGTTGCCAAAAGGCAGGAACTTGCCTCCAAAATGGATCACCACACCCGCAACGATCAGAACGACCCCTAACTGGATCAGCGTCTTTCCCAAGCCACCTGACATTTTCTTCTCCTTTTGTTCCACCGTTTACGCACTGCATTATCAGCAGCAAAACATAAAAACACTGGCTTTCTGCACATTCGCGGCTGCATTTCGTACCGTTCTCTAAAAAAAAATCTACAATTTTAAAAATCTTGTAGCTATTATCCCAAAAGTATTATAAAATATATATCAGTAAAAACCAACCGTTTTTTCTTTTAATTTTGGAATTGCCAAGTCACAGGGCCAATACAATTCTTACAAAATGTCATTTCAATTTCGAGAGGAGATTTTCATTATGCCTTATGTAAACATTAAAATTACAAAAGAAGGTAACGTCACTCCGTCACAGAAACGCCAGCTCATTGAAGGCGCTACCAAACTGCTGGCCGACGTGCTGCACAAAAACACCAAAACGCTTGTTGTCACCATCGACGAAGTGGATATGGATAACTGGGGCATCGGCGGCGTACCGGTAACCGAGCTCCGCAAAATCGCGAAAGAAAAAGCAGCCGCAGAAGCCAAAGCTGCCGCAATCGCAGCCAAGGAAGAGGCAAAAGCCAAAAAGAAAGCGGAAAAGGAAATGGCAAAAGCCGCCAAGGCGGAAGAAAAAGCAAAAAAAGAAGCTGAAAAGGCCGCCGCCAAAGAAGAAGCCAAAGCAAAGAAGGCCGAAGTAAAAGCAGCGGAAGCTGCCGCTAAAGAAGAAGTAAAAGCAAAAAAAGAAACGGCGAAAGCCGCTAAAAAAGAAAAGAAAGCAAAGAAAAAATAGGCCTGAAAACAGTAACCGCCTGCCGCCCGGCAGGCGGTTTTTATACGATAAAATTGCGCAGTCTGCCGTTTTGACAAGCTGCGCTTGTGTGCATTGGCGATCACAAAAGCAGGTTATGCGCATGAAATGCACATAACAACTTGACTCCTTTCCTTAATGATTATATAATTGAAAAAAGAGGACAAACCACAGAGAACACTATCTGCCTGGTACAAAATAGGTTGAACCCGGACAAAAACAGTTATGCTTTGAACGCAAGGAGGACAACATGGCAAAAGTTGCAACAAATTTAAGTATTGATGCTGATTTGAAAAAAGCCTGCCAGGAACTTTACGCAGATCTTGGCATGGACCTTACTACAGCGGTAACCATCTTTTTCAGGCAATCGTTGCGCGTGCAGGGTATCCCCTTTGCCGTTACGAGGGAAAACCCAAATGCAGAAACCATCGCTGCCATGAATGAATATTATACAATTAAGGAACATCCGGAAAAATATAAAAGATACGCAACCTTTAAAGAAGCTATGGACGAGGTGCTGACCGATGCTTGAGGTAATCTTGTCCAACCGTTTTAAGCGAGACTTAAAAGTAATCAAAAAGCGGGGTTATAATCTGGATTTACTTAATGATATTGTAGATAAACTGGCAGCGGAAAGCACACTGGACGCAAAGTATCATGACCATTCGCTGACCGGAGACTTTATTGGCTTTCGCGAATGTCATATTCAGCCCGATTGGCTCCTTATTTACAGGGTTGATGCGGAGGAAGTTTTTCTGTTGCTTTCCAGAACAGGAACTCATTCTGATATTTTCCGCTGATATACATAACTGTTGCACAAAACTATCCATACGGCACAGCTTGCCCAACCCGGCATGCTGTGCTTTTGGTTTTACGGCTAACGCACTATCACCGTAGATGGGTGGTGGGAGCGGCGGCGGTGAAGAATAAAGCTACCCCATTTTGGACAGGAACGGCGGGGAAACCGCAATGCCTCCACACTTTTGCAGTTTGAATTCTGTAGCTTACAGCTACGCCTGTAGAGACATATAAACTATCCATCTAATATATAGATTCTTCAACGGTTTTCATTTTCACTGCAAAAGGAATGTTGCTGTGTTATAATAGTTAAAACGAAACTAAATTGAGATTCATTCTTAATAAATGAAAACCTTTCCATATTGGAGGCGCTATGAAGAAAATCGCGTTTTACGGCAAGGGCGGCATCGGTAAGTCCACCACCGCCGCCAATGTTTCCGTTGCATTGAGTCTGCAGGGGAAACGTGTCTGCCAAATCGGCTGCGATCCGAAGAACGATTCCACCCGGCTGCTGCTGGGGCACATCTGCAGGGAAACAGTGCTGGACAAGGTCCGCACTACGGATATGGATAAGATACAAGCGAAAGATATTGTACACACCGGATTCAACGGCATCACCTGCGTGGAAGCGGGCGGGCCGGAGCCTGGCGTGGGTTGCGCGGGGCGTGGCATCATCGTGGCGTTGCAACTGCTGGATAAGCTGAAAGCCGTTCCGCCTGTTGACGTTACGCTTTACGACGTGCTGGGCGACGTGGTCTGCGGCGGTTTCGCCATGCCCATCCGGGAAGGCTACGCGGAAGAAATTTACATTGTTTCTTCCGGAGAGCTCATGAGCCTATATGCCGCCAACAATATCGCCAAAGGCATCCGACGTTTTGCCTCCCGTGGTTCGGTAAGGCTGGCGGGCATCATCGGCAACAGTCGCAACACGCCGGGAGAAAAGGAACTGCTGCATGCGTTTGCGGAAAAACTGAACTCCCGCCTCGTTACCTTCGTGCCCCGGGATGGCATTGTAAACCTTGCGGAAAATCAGAGGCAGACGGTGTTGCAATTTGCGCCGGAATGCGAGCAGGCAAACGTTTATAAAAGTTTGGCAGAAACGATATGGGACAATACCGCGCTCGCTGTTCCCACTCCTATGGAGTTTGAAGAGCTGGAAGAGCTTGCAGCAAAGTTTGGAAGAGAATAATGACTAACGCGAAGAATGCAGAACAAAAGAACAAATTAGCCACCAAATGGCTTTTCACAAAAAATAAATCCTGCAGTTGCACCATGCCCGGCGTGTGGCGGGCGGTCAGCTTCTGCGATGGCTGCGCCGTCATCTTTCACAGTCCGCTGGGTTGCGCTCACGTGGCTACGCTGATGGACCTGGGCGCACAGTACCGCATCATCGGTGACCATCAGGACGAAAAGCTGGACGCTGTCCCCCTTATCTCCTCCAACCTGCAGGAAAGGGAAAGCATCTTCGGTGGCGTGGAAAAGCTGCGGGGCTGTATCGCCCACGTCATGCAAACGTGGCAGCCCAAGTGCCTGATCATTGCCACGTCCTGTGTGGCCGGCGTCGACGACGTGGAACAGGAAGCGGAATACGCCGAAGCTGCATACCACATTCCCGTCCTCTGCGTCCCCTACGGCGGCTTTCTTGGCGGCGAATATTCCGACGGCTATTTCCAGACGGTTCGGCTCATCATGGAACGTTTCATCAAACCGCAACCGAAAATCCCCGGCCGTGTTCTTCTGTTCGGTGACCAGATGGGACCCTGCGGCCAGTATGCCCGGGAAGTGAAACGATTGCTTTCGTATTTTGATCTGGACGTGAAATGGCAGTTCCCCGGCTACGTTCCCTTTGCAGAATGGGGCGAGCTGTCCACCGCGTCCCTTTTGATACCGTTAAACTATGCGGGACAGACCCAGGGCGGGCTGGAAAAGACAGCCGCCGCATGGGCGGAACGGTTTGACACCCCTTCCATCCGCGACGTGTACCCCGTAGGATGGCAGAACACCTGCAACTGGCTGCGAAAAATTGCAACGTTCGTGAAGGACGAAGCAAAAGGCGAAACTGTCATTCAAGAGGAAGAAAAACGGCTGAAGGATTACGTGCAATCCGTTTTGCCCGTAACGCAAAACAAGAAGGCAGTGCTGGGCATCGGTCGCGGGCCCCGCTGGTACAACCCGGCGGAAACACTGAACACCATGCGACGGATGCAGATGGAAATCTCCGCTGTGATTTTGTACGATAAGCTGATGGACGAAGAAAGGGATTCTGTCATTTCCGCTGTAGAAGATTGGAAAACTGCAGCAGGATTACCGGACTTCCCCATCATCGCCGACGGCGATTACAACCGCTGTCTGGAGCAAGCCGACGTACTGCTGACCACAGACGAACTGCCCGGCAACCCGGTCAGGCAGTTCTTCATCCCCATGGTTCCCCTGGCCGGAACGGACGGCGAGCTGATCCTGATGCGCACCATTTACCGTCTGCTGTGCCGTTACGGAAACAAAGGAGGGATTGCATATGCGTGACAACAACTGGAAGACCTCCTGCCACCACATGTCTACCTGCGCCCTCACCGGCGCATCTGCGTTTTTCGACGCCATCCCCGGCAACTTCATGCTCATCAACGGACCTCTCTGGTGTTATTTTTACGCCATGAAATACGTGGAGGATTACGACGCGTCCGCCCTGCGGCGTTTCCATTGCACTCAGCCGGAAGGCAATGCACTGGTCTACGGAACAGAAAAAGACCTGCTGGCCGGGCTGGATTTTGTAAAAGCAAACTTTGCACCGGAGCGGGTCTTCATCCTCAATAACTGCAGCGTGAGTTTAGTAGGCGACGACATCGCAGGCATCGCAGCCAAGGCAGAACTCCCCTGCCCCGTTTACGCTGTGGATTGCGGCGGCATCGCCGGCGATTTTGCAGAAGGATATGAGATTGCGCTGTTGCGCGTGATAGAGGAAGTAAAAAAAGAAAACAAAAATATAAATTGCGCAGTGAAAGAGGGCGCAGCGCAAGCTGAAAACACCGCAAAGCCTGACGCAATACAACAAAATAACGAAACAGCCTTTAACGCTACGAAGTCTGAAGCAATGCAACCCAACGCAGCTTCCGAAAAATTGCCCTCCCTCAATCTGCTGGGCCTATCCCCCACCTACTTCCGGGGGGAAGAAGACATAAATGAAATCCGCCGCATTCTGGAAACGGCAGGCTATCACATCAACGCCATCCCCGGCGGCGGTTCTGCGTGGGATGAAATCATTGAGCTGCCCAGGGCAAATTTAAATCTGGTTTTGCGTGACGAGCTGGCATTAAAGGCAGCCAAAGAATTAAAAGCAGAATTTGGTACGCCTTACCTTTCCATTGGTATGCCTTACGGGATTGCTGGAACGTTGGCGTGGCTGGATAAAATTAACGCCGCACTGCCCGCCAAAAATCTGGAAGCTGTACGGCAGGAAGCGGAAACCGTCAACGCCCGGCTGCAGTTCCGCAGCAGCAATATGCAATCCCTGTGGGGCCCTTTGTGGTTCGACAACATCCTTATCGCCGCGCCGCCTTGCGGCAGGCATCGCCGAAGCGGTCCGGGGGGAATGGGCGGACACGGGCAACCTGGTGATCCATTTTACACAGGACACTGCCCTGCGTCCCAAGGCTGCCACCAAAATCTGCATCGCCGGCAAAGACGACGCAGCCATGAAGGAAACCTTTGAAAACTGGAGCGGCGGACTTGTGATGGGGTCTTCCTTAGAAGCAAGTCGTCTCGTGCGATTGAAGAAGCCCTTCGTCAACTGCAACATCGTGCTGCCCACCTATCAGGAAATCATCGCCACGGATGATCCCCTTTGCGGCATCCGGGGTGCTGCCTATTTGTTTGAAAGAATCTGGAACGCAAAGTTAGACGGCTGCATGGATGAAGTAAAAGAAAAGTAAAGACGAGATTGCTGCCGAAGTTCGGCAGCAATCTCGTCTTTTATTAAGGTATTTACAAATACTCCGCGTTCAGAATCCGTAACGTTCTGTACAGCATTTCAAAAACGCCCGCGGAAGCCTCGCCCTGCATCGGATCGTCCAGCCGTTTCATCTGTATGTTCAGCAGTTCTTCTTCCAGCTTTAATGCTTCCAGCATTTTATCGATGGTCTCCTTGCCCATCCCGCTGCCTGCGATATAGGTACGGATGCCGGGAATCTTATTCTGGAAATAACGGATCTCCTGAATCTGCTCTTCTTTCGTCTTGGGTTTCTGTACCGGCGTGCTGCCTTGCGGATTGATATTAAAACTGATGGCAAAGATCTTGTCCGCCATGCGGTTCAGCTCTATCATGTACGAACTGGTAGGCTTCATTTTATTTTCCACCTGTTCCCAGCTTCCCACAAAATCCTTATGCACAAAACGGCGGGGCAACTCCCGGATGATCTCGTTACTGATGACCTTCACCTGATAAAAATTGCCCATTTCCGCCACGATCTGCACCGGTTCGCCAAATTGAAACTCCCCGGAAACATTGTCGTCCCTCACCTCGGCGGTATCGCGCACACGCACATTCCGTCCGATGATGTAATGGGTGGCAGTATCGATAAAATTCTGCGCGGCATTGAAGATGCCGCCCGGCTCGTTCAGTCCCTGCCCTTCACCGCCCTGGCCTTCCGCCATTGCGGGTTGCGGATTCAACATAAACAGGCAGGCAATCACAATGAAAAGTCCGGTAAAGAAATGCCTGCAACGATTCATAACATGCGCCCCCTTTCTGACTTTGATTCTTAACTTAAGCTCAAAAATGAAGTCAGCCTCTTCCCAAATCCGAAAGCATAAAAAATACAAAAGGCCTTTTTGCATTTGATTGAAATATCAACCTCAGCGTAACGGGTACTTTAATACTGCATTATTACGGAAAGAGCAACTCCGCCACATGCACTGCCCGTTTTCCTTCCGGCAGCCCCTGCTCAAGTCCCGTCAGGCAGGAGTTACAGTAACAGGCGACCCGTTCCGTGGTAAAACGCTGACAGTATTTTTGCAGCCAGGCCCTGATCTCTTCCGGCGACCTGGGCTGCATGTCCTTTTTGATTTCCGCAAAACGCCGGGGCGCCAGGGTAAAATTGTCGTGACGCATGGGCCCGAACAAAAAGCTGCCGTCAAAGTTGACTTCTTCCTCTGTGCCGGGAAGCTCCACGATTTCCACATTCATTTTGCGCAGCACGCTCCGCACCGCCGCCCTTTCCGCCTCTTTTGCTTTGGCGCGGTAGCAGTCCTGCAGCGTGACGCGCTCCCTCCTGTAATCGGGAAACGGAAAATCCGGCAGGCTGTCGATGAACTCATACAGGCTGATCACCTTTGCGGCCGGGCAGTTCTCTCCGATTATGATGCTGCAGGTCTCGCAAACGGTGACCACGGTGTCATTCCACCCCGATACCGCTTTATGTCCGGGACGGCAGCAGCCAACGACCCGGAAGCCTGCCGAAGCCATAAAGCCTTTCACTTTTTCCGATGTCTCCGTACGCAATTTTGTAAAATTACAACTTGGAAAATAATAATTCATTTTATTCTTCCGGTTTCCTGTCTTCATGCTTTACATGTTCTTTAAAACGGTGCAGCTCATTGAGTATCTCATCATAGAAGACATACTGGTCCCGGCCGTGCTGTTTGCTCCAGTACAAAGCATCGTCGCTTTGCTGCAGCAGCATATCCAGGTCCGCCTCTTCGTTTTCCGATTTCGCGATGCCGACGCTCATGGCAAGGGTTCTCATGCGATCGTCATTCTGGTAAAACGCTTTCAGTGCGTCCATCACAAATTCCACACGTTCCCTGATCGCATTGCGATCACTGACGTTAAACAGGGCCACTACAAATTCATCGCCGCCCATACGGGTGATAAACCCGTTGGGGAAAGCTTTGCGCAAAAGGTTCGCCACCGATATCAGCGTTTCATCTCCTACCTTATGGCCGTAGGTGTCGTTGATATATTTAAAATGGTCAAGGTCGATATAACAAAGGGTCAGGGACTCTCCCTTGCGCCGTTTTCTAAGCCGCTGGTAAAAAAAATGACGGTTATAGAGACCGGTCAGCGGATCGTTATTGGCCAGCGTCATCAACTGCTTCTGGGCTTCCTTTTCCTTGGTGATGTCCCGGGCGATGCCCACTGTACCGATGATTTCGTGATTTTCGTCAAAGTGTTCAGCGGCCATTCCGTACCGGCGGGAACTTCCGCTAAAGAGGCGAAGCCTTTAACGTCATGGGTAAAGCGCTCAAGAGGCATGAGGTGGGAAAAAATGGAAACCACCTGATCGGGCATTCCAACCAGAACGAACTCAAGATTATAATGGTACATGGCGCAGTTTCCTCCTTTAATTGCTATATTAAATGTCGTGTGTAAATATTTGTCTCTTCAGAACTATTATAATATAAAATAAAAATCAAATAAACAACCGCCGGAAGATTTTTCTACAACAGCGTCGCAAACACAGACGCCACGAAGACAGTCAAAATCCCAGCTATCGCAATGGACAGTGAGCTCATGGCGCCTTCCACCTCGCCCATCTCCAGTGCTTTCACCGTGCCCATGGCATGACTGGCGCAGCCGATGGCGATGCCTTTGGCGATGGGCTCATGAATTCCGAAAATCCTGCAGACGGATTCCGCAAACAGGTTGCCCAGAATGCCGGAGATGACGATGGAAGCAACCGTAATGGAAACATAACCTCCCAGCTCCTCCGCCACGCCGATGCCGATGGGCGTGGTGATGGATTTGGGCAGCATGGTCACATAGGAAGCGTGGCTCAGTCCGAAAAAGCGGGCAAAGGCCAGCACCGAAACCATGGTGATCATCACGCTGGAGGTGATTCCGAACATGACAGCCTTAAAGTTCCGCTTCAGCGCGTCCAGCTGCCGGTACAGCGGAACCGCCAGGCAGATGGTAGCCGGCGTCATCAGATAGCTGATATATTTCGCGCTGTGGTTGTAGGTCCGATAGTCGATACCGAAAAGATGCAAGCACAAAATCGTAAAGATAATGGCCAGCAGCATCGGGTTCACCAGCGGATGCTTCACCTTTTGTTTCAGCACCATGCCGACGCCGTAAAAAAACAGCGTGACGAATATACCAAAAAATGCGGAAGTTTGCCAAAATGCGTTCATGGATGGTGTTCCTTTTCTATTAAACCGACTTGCGCGAATGACGCAGGAACCATTGTGTGATCAGTCCCGTTGCAACCATGACGATCAGTGTGACCGCGACAATAATAGTGACGTAGGCCGTCAGCGAAGCACGCAATTCGTCCCAGGCGTCGATCAGGCCCACCGCGGCAGGCACAAACAGCAACGGCATAATGAAAATCAGAAAAGATGATACTTCATTGACGTCATCAAGCCGCAACACCTTCCGTTCCAGCAACATAAACAGCAGAAGGATGCCGTAAATGCTGGCCGGTATGGGAAACGGAATCAGCGCGTGCAGCAATTCGCCGATGAAGGACAGCGCGATAATGATGATAAATTGTTTAAACAGTTTCAATGTTAACAACTCCTGGGTAATAACAGTGATTAAAAGCACTCCCGACTTTCCTGTTAATAGTATTATATCATAAAAGCCTGGTAGTCATATGATATCGATTTTTGAATATAGACGTTATTATAACGGGGTTGGTCGTAAAAACGACCAGCCTTGCAACGTAAATGCGCATGAATACTGAGGTTTGGTTCCACCACCTCTTAAAATATATAGGATTGATAGTTTATATATCTCTACAGGCGTAGCCGTAAGCTACAGAATTCAAACTACAGGAGTGCGGAGGCTTTGCGGTTGCCCCGTCTTCCTGCACTATGAAAAAGCAAAAACCCTCAAAACGCAGAACCATGCGTTCTGAGAGTTTGATTGATTTTAATCAATTCACGAGAGAAATGCGTTTGACATTTAATCGCTGTTCCATCATAGAAACATACTCTTCACTTTTATCGCACAGAATCGCCTTAAATCCGTTTTTAACAGCAGAGGCGCCAGTTGTCCCTGACCCTGCCATTGGATCAAACACTAATTGATCAGACTTCAATGCCATAAGGAGCAGTTTACTAAATACTGCTTCAGGTTTTTGTGACGGATGCCCTGTCTGCTCATTCTTACCTACAAATCCAATAATTAGCGGAGATTCAATCACGCTCGGCGGCCCTGGCACAAAGCGCATTTTTCCAGCATCAAATTTCGATTTCTGCGTTTCATTTAAAAAATGCTCAGGATGCATGGAATAACCTTTTCTCATAAATTGAATACAGGCATTCTGGCTCGAACGCCATCCCCGTATAACCGAAGGGCAATTCTTATAATACCAGGTTAGCCATGCAACCATGTAAAAATCATCAGGAGCAAAACGAACATAAGGACCAATAATCTCAGGAAAGCCCCACAAATATAACAAATCAGAAATCTCGCTACAGTTATTCAACAATTTTTTGATAAAATCGTCATACTCAACTGTAGGCAACACTCCGCCCTTCCCTTTATTATACCAGGGATCAAGCATGGTACACTCCGCATGTATATTTTCGTTTTTTAACAACGCAATAGATTCAAATACATCCATCGGAGGCAGAATCGCTATTCCGCAGTTATTGATTGATTCGTATATGTTGCTCCTTATGGTATTCATCCGTTCTTCACAAAGCCTTTCTCTGTTAACCATTGGATATCGTCAAAGACATCCGTTGTAGAATGCCACATTTTTTCCAACATAGGCGCAATTTCGATTGCTTTCCTGATTACATCATTCTGGGGCATACCCCAATAGGTTGAATATCCCGGCACCATTAAGCAGCCTGTCGTCTTATCAGACGGAATCGGTCTGCCAAAATTCGCAATGATATCAAGAATACAATACTTCCTTACAATGCCTTCCCTTTCAGGTTTGATTTTAAATGTATTTCCGTCAATTTGCAAGAGTTTATTTTCGGCTTCCTTAAGAGCTGTATTAATTTCATCAACAGAGTATCCATCCGCCTGAAGCCTTTCTGTCACTTTCGCTTTTGAACCGCCTGTTATTAAAATAGCAAGTTCAATCTCCAGTGTAGTTAGAAAATTGATACCCTGTAATTCCCTGCGTAATTTGAGCGGCGCCGTTTTAATCTGGATAAAGTCTTTCGTCGACGGTTTCGCAAGCATCTTTCTTAAGTCACCATTCAGCGATGAAAAATAACCTGCGCCATCCAAGAATTCAATAAACACAGCTTCCGGAAACTTTCGCAAAGTAGCTTCCCTGCTGCTATCTGTCTGATCAACCACCTTATGAGAAACGCTGCCTGAGTCGCCTGCATAAAACTGACTCTGAATAAATACCTTTGCGCCATCTTTCCTTGACTGGTAAGGAATAATAAAATCGTATTTGCGTTTTTTGATTTGCGGATTAATATCTATATCGCCTAACAACTGTCCAAGTTCAACATCCTGCGTATTAAAGTCTGTTTCTTCTTTTAATCCCCAATCAGTCATATACTTGCGAAGGATGTTTTCCGGAATATGCCCTTGTGTTGCCGTGATGGAACCACGCGATTGGAAAACAACCATAGCGCTTAACAGCGCATCTTCATTACCTGCCTTTTTTTGGTCGCAGTATGCCCGCCCCAAACTCCAAAGTTGCTTTGCATAACTTTCATCAGAAATTATCAAATGATAATAGCACTCAAGGAAGTTTTTCTGAAAAGCAGGTTGTTCCGTCGTCTGCATTACTATCTTTGTTACTGTATCAAATTGCAATGTTCTGGGTAATGATTTGACAATCCATTTACCGGAGCGTGACTTCTGGGGATAGTGATTAATCTTGTATACGTTGCGAAGCGATAATGGAAATTGACACTTCAGATTATTATCAGATTTGCCTGTTGTAATGAGCAAAACATTACAAATACAGTTTAAGATTTTTTCTTTCTCTTTATCACTCTTTTGTCCAATCAGCTCTACGGTATTTTTCGCTAATGCAGACGATGAACAGTCCGATGCGCTCTTAAAGTTGTTCGTAATCTTTGCTACTATATCAAAGCCCTCTTTCATAGCATTCAGGTTTTCTTTAAACTGTGGCATATCACGAATCTCGCCAAGCGACGGCGTAACCCAAATGTCAAACTCCGACATTTTTTCTTCAAGTGTTGCTTTATATAAGCCAAGTTTCATAGTATCTTCCTTTCCCTGAAACATCCAAAACAAAA
>CAJODT010000017.1 GCA_905233365.1 uncultured Succiniclasticum sp. | reverse complement strand
CGGCTGGAACAGTTCGTGGTAATGCTCCTGCCCTGTAGCGGCCAGGGTGGTAAGGGTACGCCCATGGAAACTGTTCCACAGCGTAACGATCGTATAATATTCCGGACCTTTTTTCTCCGCCGCGTATTTCCGTGCTACTTTGATAGCGCATTCGTTGGCTTCGCCACCGGAATTGCTGAAGAACACTTTCTTCATTCCTGTCTTTTCACAGAGCAGCTCCGCCAGGTTCACGCAGGGTTCCGTGTAATACAGGTTGGACATGTGCTGCACCTTGCCCAGCTGGTCGATAACCGCCTGCTTCCAGGTGTCGTCAGCAATGCCGAAGCTGGTGACGCCGATGCCGGACCCCATGTCAATATATTCTTTTCCCTCCGTATCTTTTGCAATACTTCCTTTGCCGCTGACGATTTCCACCGGAAACCGGGCATAGGTGTTGGCTACGTACTTGTTATCCAGTTCCTGCAGCTTGCTCATGTTCTCACTCCCCTGTCACCATGGTGCCCGCGCCTTCATCCGTCAGCAGCTCCATCAGGATGGAATGTGGCACGCGCCCGTCCATAATAATTACATTCTTTACGCCTTTTTGAATAGCATCCTCGCAGCATTTTACCTTGGGCAGCATGCCGCCGGCGATGATTCCTTCTTCCTTCAGCTTTTTCGTCTCCGCAACGGTAACAGCCGGTATCAGTGTTTTATCGTCGTCCTTGTCACGCAAAATGCCCGGCACGTCCGTCATGAGAATAAATGTTTCTGCTTTTAATGCCCCTGCAATGCAGGCCGCCGCCGTATCTCCGTTAATGTTGTAGGCGTTTCCTTTATCGTCGCAGCCTACCGTGGAAACTACCGGGATGTAACCTTTTTCCAACAGGTCCAGCACAGGTTTTTCGTTGACCTCTGTCACTTCTCCTACGAAGCCCAGCCGGGGGTCTTTGATCTTACATTTTATCAGATGCCCGTCCGCGCCGGATAGTCCCAGGGCATTGCCGCCCTGCATCTGCAACAGGTTCACCAGCGTGTTGTTCACTTTGCCGGCCAGCACCATCTGCACGATGTCGATAGTTTCTTTATCTGTGACCCGGAGACCGTCTACAAATTCTGCTTTCTTGCCAAGGCGCTTCATCAGATCGTTGATTTCCGGGCCACCGCCATGTACCAGCACGATTTTTACTCCCACGTGCCAGAGCAGCACGATGTCTTCCATGACCTGCTGCTTCAGGGTTTCGTTAATCATGGCGTTGCCGCCGTATTTGATGACCACAATTTTTCCGCTGTGCTTTTTGATATAAGGCAGCGCCTGCACCAAAATCTGTGCACGCTCTGCGTTAGAGTAAGTGTATTCCATAATATCACCTTTGTTAAACATTTCCACGTTATAAGTTTTGTACTTGCTAAGGTTTTTTGCGAAGGGCAAGGGCTTACGAACGATAGTCACCATTAATTTTTACGTAGTCGTAGGTTAAATCACAGCCCCAGGCCGTGGCGCTTGCGCTGCCGCTGTTCAGTTCCACTAAAATCGTGATTTCCTTTTCCAGCAATATTTTTTTTGCAATTTCTTCGGAAAAATCTACGCCCGCTCCGTTTTTGCAGACCGGAATAATACCCTTGGCAGATTTGAACGCTACATCCACTTTGTTCACGTTCAGGTCTGCGCCGCTGTAGCCGATAGCGCAGAGCACGCGGCCCCAATTTGCGTCGGCGCCGAACATGGCAGCTTTGATGAGGCTACTGGTTATAACACTCTTGGCTACAACAGAAGCAGTTTTCTCATCTGCAGCGCCAGTCACGTCGCATTCCAGCAGTTTGGTTGCGCCTTCCCCGTCTCCCGCGATGGTGCGGCACAGGGAAATGGTCACCGTGTTCAGGGCCTTCATGAAAATATCGAAGGCCGGACCTTCTTCCGTAATTTCTTTATTTCCCGCCAGACCGTTGGCCATGATGCTTACCATGTCGTTGGTGGATGTGTCCCCGTCCACGCTAAGCATGTTGAAAGTCTTCTGCACGTCGTGGCTGAGAGCCTTCTGCAGCATAGGGGCGGAAATAGCCGTATCGGTAGTGAGAAACACCAACATGGTGGCCATGTTGGGATGGATCATGCCGCTGCCTTTGGCGATGCCGCCCAGACGGCAGATTTTGCCGTCAATTTCAAATTCCACCGCTATCTTTTTCATCACCAGATCCGTGGTCATGATGGCTTTGGCCGCTTCATCTTCCCCCTCTTGCGAGAGAGAAGCCGCCAGTTCGGTTATGTGGTTGGCAACAGGGGCAATGTTCAGTTTTTGGCCGATGACGCCGGTGGAGGCAATGATCACGTCATTGGAGCTGATGCCCAGCTGCTCAGCCGCCAGGGCGCTCATCTGCTCCGCAATCTCCAATCCGTTGCTGTTGCAGGTGTTGGCGTTTCCGCTATTGCAGATGACAGCCTGAGCTACGCCGTCAGCAATGTGATTTTTGGTAACGGTCAACGGCGCGCCTTTTACCAGATTTGTTGTATATACTGCCGCTGCGTGGGCAGGAACCTCGCTGAAAATCATGGCAAGGTCATTTTTGTCGTTCCGTTTCCGGATGCCGCAGTAAATGCCGCCGGCTGTATATCCTTTCGGGGCGCATACGCCGCCCGGTATTTGTTTAATCATTCTTCTTCCTCCGCTTCTGCGTTCATTTTGTTTCTGTATCGCATTACACATTTACGCAAACTTTTCTTTTTTATTTTATTTCCAACCCTTCCGTCTCCGGCAGCCCCAATACGATGTTCATGTTCTGGATGGCCGCGCCGGATGCGCCTTTTCCCAAATTATCAAACCGTGAAACGAGCAATACCCTGTCTTCGTTGCCTGTTACGGTAATTTCCATGTCGTCGCGCCCTGCAAAGGCCGCCGCCGACAGAAAGCCCTTTTCATCCGCTGTTTCTTTAAAATGGATCAGGGGACCTGTATAATACTCTGCATAAATCCGTCGGACATCTTCCATGCTGCCTTGCAGATCCTTTTTGAACAGGGGCACCGTCACTTCCATGCCACTGTAAAAATCCGCTACGATTGGGCAGAATACCGGACTGTTTTCCAGTCCGCAGATTACGTTCATCTCTTTCAGGTGTTTATGCGCCTGCCCCAGCGCATATTGCCTTGGTGCGTTCAGCAGCCGGCTTCGTTGCGGGTCTTCGTACTCCGCGATCATATTTTTACCGCCGCCGGAATAACCGGTCAGGGAAAAACAGGTCAGCAGCGTATCTTTTTCCAGCAGTCCTTTTTCTACCAGCGGCGCTACCAACGCAATAAAGCCACTGGCGTGGCAACCCGGATTGGCGATGAATTTTGCTTTCGCAATCTTTTCCTTGTATCCGGTCAGTTCCGGCATACCGTAGATCCAGCCCGCCGCAGTCCGATGCGCAGTGGATGTATCGATAATCACGGCGCCGCTGTCTTTCGCCAGCTCTACCGCTTCAATAGCTGCCGCATCAGGCAGACACAGGAAAGCTACTTCCGCCTTATGAAACGCTTCCCGTCGCGCCTCCGCGTCCTTACGGTGTGCTTCGTCAAGCGCAATCAGCTCTATATCTTTTCGAGTGCATAATCTTTCACGAATTCGTAATCCGGTGGTTCCGGAACTTCCGTCAATAAATACTTTTGTCATGATAGACCTCGGTTTTTGCATAATAAAATGTAAATGGTATGATTAAGCATTATAATAGATGAATTTGCTTTTTCTGTCAAGTTATTTTTTGCATAATTATTAAATCTGTATGCATTTTAATGAAATTTAAACAGGCGGCTTACTTTTCCGTAAAACCGCCTGTAATTGTATTTGCCCTGACCGGATTTTTTTAAAATGCTGATTCTTTTAATTTTTAATTATTAACTTTGCTGATTTTACTTTCCGGCCTGCTTACTTATTTTTCAGGTTAATCGCTGCCTGGGCCGCCGCCAGCCGTGCGATAGGCACGCGGAACGGCGAGCAGGATACGTAGTCCAGGCCTAATTCCTGGCAGAATGCCACAGAGGACGGGTCGCCGCCGTGTTCGCCGCAGATGCCGCAGTGCAGCATCGGGTTCTCCCTGCGCCCTTTCTGTACTGCCATCCGCATCAGCTGGCCCACGCCTGTCTGATCCAGTTTGCTGAACGGGTCAAACTCATAAATTTTCTGGTCGTAATAGCTTTCCAGGAATTTACCGGCATCGTCCCGGGAGAAACCGAAGGTCATCTGGGTCAGGTCGTTGGTACCAAAGCTGAAGAAATCAGCTTCCTTCGCTACATCATCCGCAGTCAGCGCGGCTCTCGGTATCTCAATCATGGTACCGACCTGGTAATTCAGGAAATAGCCCTGTTCCTTCATAACCTTTTCCGCGGTTTCCACAATAATATTCTTCACGAACAGCAATTCCTTGCGCTCACCAGTCAACGGAACCATAATTTCGGGAACGATATCGTAATTCATTTCTTTCTTGACCGCAATAGCCGCTTCGATAACGGCGCGGGTCTGCATACGGGAAATTTCCGGATAAATGACGCTGAGGCGGCAGCCGCGCAGGCCCATCATAGGATTAAATTCATGCATCGCGTCGCAATGGGCTTTTACTTTTTCATAAGTCAGCCCCATGCTGTCAGCCAGTTCCCGCATTTCCGCTTCTGTCTTGGGCAGGAATTCATGCAACGGCGGATCCAGGAAACGAATCGTCATGGGACGGCCCCGCAACGCTTTGTACATACCGATAAAATCTTCACGCTGATACGGAAGCAGTTCGGCAAGCGCAGCTTCCCGCTGCTCCACGGTATCCGACAGGATCATACGGCGGAATTTGGGAATACGTTCCGCATCAAAGAACATGTGCTCTGTGCGGCACAGACCGATACCCTCCGCCCCTAACCGTACTGCGTTTTCTGTATCAGCCGGCGTGTCTGCGTTGGTACGCACTTTCATCTTTCGGAACTGGTCGGCCCAGCGCATGATGCAGCCGAAATTGCCGCTGATTTCCGCTTCAACCGTCGGGATGTCTCCTTCATAAATCGTTCCGGTGGAACCGTCCAGGGAAATATAATCCCCTTCATGATAAACCGTGCCGTTCAGTTCAAATTCTTTTTCTTCTTCTCTGACTTTCAAGTCATTGCAACCGGAAACGCAACAGGTGCCCATACCTCTGGCTACTACTGCCGCATGGCTGGTCATGCCGCCCCGGGCCGTCAGGATGCCCTCCGCCGCATGCATGCCTTCAATGTCTTCCGGCGAGGTTTCCAGGCGTACCAGGATGACGCGTTCGCCGTTGGCCGCCGCGTTTTTGGCATCCTCCGCCGTAAAATACACTTTGCCTGCCGCGCTGCCCGGGGAGGCCGGCAACGCATGGCCGATCACCTTTCCTGCTTTCAGTGCTTCGGCATCGAAGGTCGGATGCAGAAGTTGATCCAGTGATTTCGCTTCAATGCGCAGCAATGCTTCTTCCGGCGTGATCATGCCCTCTTCCACCAGATCGCAGGCGATATTGATAGCCGCTTCCGCCGTGCGTTTGCCATTACGGGTCTGCAGGAAAAACAGCTTGCCCTCCTGGATGGTAAATTCCATATCCTGCATGTCGCGGTAATGGCTTTCCAGTTTATGGGCCAGATTGATAAATTCACTGTAGCAGCCGGGCATATCTTCTTCCAGCTTGCTGATGGGCTGCGGCGTACGGACGCCGGCCACCACGTCTTCACCCTGGGCGTCGATCAGGTATTCGCCATAAATTCCCTTGGTGCCTGTCGCCGGGTTCCGGGTAAAGGCCACGCCGGTGCCGGAGGTGTTGCCCATATTGCCGAATACCATAGTCTGGATATTTACCGCTGTACCCCAGTCGCCGGGGATGTCGTTCATGCGGCGGTATACAATAGCCCGGGGGTTATCCCAGGAACGGAACACTGCTTTCACCGCTTCCAGCAGCTGCGTGGCCGGGTCCTGCGGGAAATCCGTGCCAATGGCTTCCTTGTACAGCGCTTTGAAACGTCTGATCAGTTCTTTCATGTCTTTGACATCCAGATCAATGTCAAACTTTACACCTTTTTTCTCTTTGACCTCGTCAATGATTTTTTCAAATTTTGACTTGGGCACTTCCATTACCACGTCGGAAAACATCTGAATGAAACGGCGGTAAGAATCATAGGCAAAGCGGGGATTATTTGTTTTCTGCGCAAAGCCTTTTACCGAAATATCATTCAGACCCAGATTTAAAATCGTATCCATCATGCCCGGCATGGAGACCCGTGCCCCGCTGCGTACGGAAACAAGCAGCGGATCGCTGTTGTCTCCGAATATTTTTCCGTTTTCCTGTTCCAGCCAGCGTAACGCCTCGAAAATCTGCCGCTGGACTTCATTGGAAATTTTACGGCCGGATTTATAATAATCCGTGCAGGCTTCCGTGGTGATCGTGAAACCCATGGGAATCGGCAGCCCTAAATTTGTCATCTCTGCCAGGTTGGCGCCTTTGCCTCCCAGTAGTTCTTTCATCTGCGCGTTTCCCTCATTAAACTTATACACCCATTTTTTAGCTGTTGACATAATAACTTTTTTCTCCTTAAATTATTTAATCCTTATATCTTTTTCATCACCGGCCTGCAAGGACGCGATGATGAAAAGTTATTCCCGATATTAAATATCAGCGAATTTCTGAAAAAGGCCTGCCGCATGCATCAGCAGACGACAGGCCGGTTAATCAGAGTTTATTTAGTTAATTCAGCTTTCACTGTAACAAACTACGACAAGGTCAGAAACTGTCAACTACTGAATTATTTAACGATATCCCCTTCATTAAACGGATCGCCGCACTGCGGGCAGAATTTAGGCGGATTATGGGGATCTTCCGGCTGCCAGCCGCATTTATCGCATTTATACAGCGGTGCGTCTGCCGGTTTGCGGGAACCGCAATTCGGGCAGAACTGGCCCTGGTTCACGCTGCCGCAGCTGCAGGTCCAGCCTGCCGGAGCTGCCGGCTGCGGTTTGCCGCAGTTGGCGCAGAACTTGCCGGTGTTTCCTTTGGCGCCGCATTCACAATCCCAGCCGCCTGCCGGTTTGGGTTCCGGTTTCGGCTGGCCGCAGTTGGCACAGAACTTACCGGTGTTGCCGGCGTGCCCGCAAGCGCAGGCCCAGCCTGCTGCCGCCGGTTGCGGGGGCTGCTGCTGCGGATAGGGCTGCTGTTGTCCGTACTGCTGGCCGGCCGGGCCATAAGCATTACCCATGGCCATGCCGCCGGCCATGTTAGCCATGCCCATTCCGATAAACGCGCCCATGGGGCCCATGCCGCCGCCTTCATTAGTAGCCGCACCACGAATACCATCGGCAGTAGCATCGGTCAATACGCCCAAGCGCATATCCGGATTGGACATCATAGCGCCCATCTGCACTTTCTGCAGCTTCGCTTCGTCTTCTTCATTAGCCTTCACGCTGTTAACACCGAAAGAAACGACTTCGATGCCGCGCAGGTCACGCCACTTGGAGGACAGTACGTCATTCAGGGCGTCTGCCAGTTCCATGGTACGCATCGGCAGTTCCGTGTAATCGATACGCTGTGCGGAAATTTTGCCGAATGCAGGCTGCAACGCCGTCAGTAATTCGGATTTCAGCTGGCTGTCCCACTGGCTCCGCAGGTACTGGTCAGGAGCGTTGCCGGCAATGCTGGAATAGAAAAGAATCGGGTTGACAATCTTGTAGCTGTATTCGCCAAAGCAGCGGATACGTACCAGCAGGGAACGGCCTGTGTTCTCTTCAATAACCTTGAAGGGAATTTCCGCCGGGGTACCGTACTTGTTGCCGATAATTTCTTTTGTGTTGAAGTAATACACGCGCTGATCCTTACCGGTATCGCCGCCAAAGGTAAAACGTTTGCCCATGCGCTGGAATACCTGGATCACGCTTTCTTTCAGGTCGCCTGTGAAGACAGAAGGCTCAGTGGATTTGTCATAGGTGTATTCGCCGGGTTCAGCGCAAAGGTCAACTACTTTGCCCTGTTCCACGATCATCATGCACTGACCTACGTTAACCGCAATTACGGAGCCGTTGGAAATGATGTTGTCTTCCGCGCTGGTGTTGGAGCTGCGGCCCTGATTGCTGATCCGTTTCTGGCCTTTGCACATCAGCACGTCCGGGGTCATGCTGTCGCAGTAAAAGTACTCTTTCCACTGGTCGGCCAATACGCCGCCAATGGCGCCCATTCCTGCTTTAATTAATCCCATGTGTTGTTCCCTCCTTAATGTTTAAAATTATTTAATTACTGTTTCATTACTGATTTTTTCACCGGTATGAGTAACGCTTTGTCTTTTTGCAAAAGAACCTCATGCCGTATTATTATTTTACCACAAAATACTTTTTCTTTCACGACAAATTTAAGGCAAATACACTATAAGTTGAAAATATGTTTTTTTCATGTTTTCGCCAGCAATTTTACCGACGTCAAACCCTTTTGTCTTTTCTGTATTTTAAGAAGCCGCGGCAAAATTTTATTTTATGGTAATGCGGCCTGCGCCGTACGGGTTTTCATAACCTTCATTAACCTTCGCGTTAAGATGGTTCTGTACATATTCCATAATGGCGTCCACGTCCGTCATGATACCGTCCTTCAACAGCCTGCTCTGTTTGAACATCACCAGGCCGTTGCCGCCGTCCTTCAGCACATAGGTAGTGCCGCCGACAGTGTATTTGCCGTTCAGGTTAATGGGTTTACCGTTGATCATCACGTCTTTAACACGACGCTCTCCTTTTACTTCCACAAAATTGCCCTTGGCGTCTATCACCAAACCGGAAGGAACGGAGGGATCGATAGCATAGCTTATGCCGGAGACCTGCATGAAGGCACCGTGTTCACCGGGATAATCGGAAGCCCCGACTTCCAGGGCGTCCACGATCTGCTGGCCGGTTGCTTCGATGACCGTACACATATTGCCGAAGGGGAAAGCCTGTAACAAATCATTGTAGGTAAACACACCTTTTTTGATCGTGTTGCGGACGGCGCCGCCGTTGACCATGGAGATATCCGTATCCAGCACAAAACGGTATGCGTCTGCCACAAAGTCGCCCAGGTTGGTTTCGCCGTTACGCACCCGGCGCTTTCCGGTCTTGGGGTCGTTGACGGTCAGTTCTACCATTGCCTCGCCCACGGGTTGTTTCAGGATGGGTTCAAACTTTTTGTTTTCTTTCGCCACCAGCTTCGTGACTTTTTTATCTGCTTCTTTCAGGCCTTTCACTAATTCTGAGGTGATGGTCCCGTCTTCCCTGATCGTCATTTTCCCCAGGCTCTGGACCTTGGTTCCCGTCTGGGCTACCAGCACTTCCTTACCGGCTTTGTTGATGACTTTGTGGGGAGGAATGTACTGTTCATGAGAATGCCCGTCAATGATGGCGTCAATGTTATAGGTGTTGGCGGCCACCGCCCCGCTGGACCAGTAGGGGATGGAACCGTCGGTTCCCAGGTGCCCTACCAGGAAAACGTAGTCTGCGCCTTCTTTGCGTACATCGTTAACAGCACGCTGCACCGCTTCGTAGAGTTTTTCGCCGGTCTGGTCTTCACAGAAACTGTAGATAAACTTACCGTTCTGGTCCTGGAAATATTTAGGCGTGGAAGTCACCAGGGTCTCCGGGGTGGTGACGCCCACGAAACCGATTTTCTTTCCGCCCATAGCGAGGATTTTGTAAGGCTTCAGGATGGGTTTCCGGGTCTTTACATCCACAAAGTTGCAGGAATAATAACCACATTTCTGCCGAGGGGCCAGCTGCAGGAACCGGGCCATGCCGTAATCAAATTCATGGTTGCCGGGGATGACGAAGTCGTAGCCCACGGCATTCATAATTTTGATGATGGATTCACCGGTGGAGAGCTTGCCGATAGGCGCTCCCTGAATGGCATCGCCGGCATCTGCCAGGGCCACGGGATGGCCCTGTTTCTTCAGGTCTTTTTTGTATTGGGCTACTTTGTCAATGCCCATGTTGTCCGTAATACCGCAGTGAATATCATTGGTATGCAAAATGATAATTTCTTTGCCGGCAGCCAATACCGCCACAGGAATCAGCAGGGTCGCCAGCAATGTAAGGGCTGTACAGTACAATTTCCGCAAATTTTTGGTCATATTGCCAGGTCCTTTCTAAACTATTTAGTTACTAACCTTACAGACTTAATACAACGAAAGCGCTTGTTTATGCCAGACAAATTATATGCAGCCTGCATAGCCTTTCTTTGTATGTTTCCGCAACAAAAACGAATGGCCTGAAACAGTTTACTGTTTCGGTGTCAGCGCATATACCCGCGCAGGCAGCCCTGTAGCTCTTTCGATCCGCGGCCAGGAAGCAAACAGGATCGCCCCTGTCGGCGCAACTTTATCCAGATTGCAGAGCACTTCGATCTGCAGCTTGCCGATGCTTAATACATACCGTTCACAGGCCAGGTCTCCTGCTTCCACCGCCAGATAGCTGGCGTCCGTGTCCAGGGTCTCATGCCCGTTGGCCGCAGCTTTGCGCACTTCAAAAATATATTTCAGGGCGTCCAGGGACCAGCCCGGGCAATGCTCGTTACCATCTGCACCTACGTTAGCCAGTTTTTCCATATTGGGCCAGCGTTTGTACCAGTCTGTCCGCAACGCAACGAAAGCACCTTCCGGAATCGGGCCGTATTTGGCTTCAAAGGCTTTGATATCATCCACCGTTACGGCGTAGTCTACATTTGCTTTTGCTTTTTCGCTGATGTCGATGACTACCAGCGGGAATACAAACTCATTCACGCCGTACTTCTCAGATAAGGGGGCGTCCTTTACAAAATGACCCGGGAAGTCCACATGGGTGCCGAACTGGCCGGGGAACTTAAATGTATGGATGAGGCATTCCAGCATGGGGTTGCCCCAGTCGAATACCACCTTGCTCAGTTCCACCGAGCCTTCCGGTATGCCGCTCCAGAAAGGGCTGTCATTGTTCAGGGAATGGGACAGTTCCACCCACTCGTACTTGTCGGATTTAAATTCCTCCAATACGCTCCACAGTTTGTTTTCCATAAATATTTCCTCCAATGCATTTATTTGTCATGTTTATTTTATGCTGTTCAGCAGGTTGGCCAGTTCCGTGGCGGAAGGATCTCCGGCAAAGCAGGCCATAATGGGCTGCTCGCCCAGCATCAAAGTGTTACCCGAAGCATAGGCGTTGGATTTGTTATGGCCGTTATGATAGGCTGCAGCCAGATTGCCCAGCACAAAGTAGGAACGTTCCGCTCCGCTCTTGCCTTCTGCAGCCGCAGGCTGTACCAGCGCCTTGCCATTAACTTTTACCACGCCATTTTCTGCGGTAACATGTTTGCCGCTGTATTCATGCAGTTTCTTTACATAATTTTCCCGGCGCTGCTGATGGGTAGGATGATCGCTGGGAGAAAAGATTTCCCCGGCAAAACTGGTCTTGGATTTGCCGTATTTTTCTTCTACCCGCTGCCAGATAGCCGCAGCCGCTCCCGGATTGTAACCGGCGTTGATTACATAATCAAAGGCCAGGTTATCCGCTTCCCATTCATCCTTTTTCGTAATGGCAACCGTATCGATCTGATTTACCAGAACATTCAGGGCGACATTGGTAAGGGCCGATGTCCCCACTGCCGAGCCTACCATGGCCGCAGCGATGGCCACATTCAGCTTTTTGCGCATGGAAGAGGCTACATGATTCTTCTGGCCGTGCCCCATTTCGTGGGCCAGCACTACCGCAACCTCATCCTGATCTTCCGTCAGGCTGTAAAGGCCTTCGTTGACGCTCATCACGTGTCCCATGCTGCAGAACGCATTAAAGGATTTGTCCTTATTAACAAAATACAGATAAGGCTTTTGGTTAATAGTGGGATCCACGGCGGCAACGCCTTTTGTCAGGCGGGGCATCATGGCGTCCAGCTGTTGTTTACGGTAATAGTTATCAGAAACGCCATATTTTTTCTTATAGCTTTCAAAAAGCTGCTGGCGCCCCTCTTCTGTCTGGTCAAAATGCTTAATCTGGGCATCTACCTGCTGATGGGCTGCCGCCGCCTGCACAGCCGTACCCAAAAGGCCGCCGAGGTTTGCCGCGTGGGCAACCGATACCGGCTGCAGTGCAGCGTGCAGGCCAATACCTAAAGCACCGCACAAAATTACAGCGCCTGCTTTCTTTTTCCAGGAATTCGTTTTCATATATTGCACCTCGCCTTTCCTATTTATTCTGTAATATAAATTTTATACAAAGTCTGGCTATTTTGCAACCGTTTTCGTCTGATTTACTTTTTCCGCCCATACCCGGAACCGTTCCACGCAGTCTGCCGCACAGGCCCCTATACTTACAAAACCCGCTGCATCCTGCCTGTAAACCGTATATATCTGGATGTCTTCATAATATATTTCCGCCCTGTCGCTGGACTCAAAAACAATAAAATGCGACGGTTCGATTTTTCCCTTTTGCCGTATCTGGTAAAGTGTCCCTGCCAGCAGTTCCGCCCTGTACATCGGTTTGTTCCCGCCTGCGGCTGTCGCGATGCGGAATTCCCACACATCTTTATTGTTTTCAAACACTTCTTTAACGCTGGCAGTATTATCCGTTTCAGATACCGGCGACGGAGAAATCTTCAACGGGTCCATCAGCTTATACATATTCCGCATACGCTGGTCCGGATCCGGATGACTGTCAAAAATGCCCCAGCCCGGGTTTCCGTATTCGACAGCCAGTTCCTGCAGCTTATGCATCGTCACCAGCATGGCGTAAGGACTGTAACCCGCTTTCAAGGTGTATTGAAAGCCCTCTCTGTCCGCAGCGCTTTCATCGGCCCTGCTGTACCCGGCAGCCAGCGCGTCGCCGACCACCATCCCCATGGCAAGCACATCGCCATTGCCGGTAGCCACCCCTGCCAGAATTGCCGCCAGCTGGGTCCACATGTTTTTTTCAAGCTGGTGGACCGTATGACGTTTCACCACGTGCCCGATTTCGTGTCCCAATACGCCGGCCAGTTCCGCATCGGATGGCATGTAATCCAGCAGTCCCTTGAAAACATAAATGTAACCGCCGGGACAGGCCAGCGCGTTCACATCTTCCGTGTTCAGCACCTTAAAGGTGTACTTTATATTTTTGCGTCCGCATACATCTACCAGGCTCTGCCCGATCCGGTTCACTCTGTCTGCAACTACTGGGTCGTTCAGCACACCGTAACGGGCTTCGATCTGTTCCGCCGTGGCTTTCCCCATTTCAATTTCCTGTTTTTCGCTGATCATTCCCGCCTCTGCAGCCGGCATGCCGGAACATGTTACGCCCAGCAGGCAGAGTATGGTGAAAATAATTTTTAAAAAATGTTTCACGTGAAACTCCTTATATTAACTATTGCCGCCACTGCTAAACATCTGCAAAACCTGCGGGCAGCATTTCTGATAAAACTTGTACCTTTAAGAAATCAAATGATGCCGTTTGCTTTAAATCCTGCAATATCTTCGTCCGTATAACCCAGCTCACTTAACACTTCACAGTTATGCTCCCCTGCATAGGGACCCCGGAAACGAATATTTCCCGGAGTCTCAGACATCGTAAACGCAGAATTAAGATACGCAATCCGGCCAATATCCTCCTGCCGCGTCTTCAGCATACCGGAAGCTTTGGTCATATCGTTTTCCAACGCTTCGTCCGGACTGTAGACAGGGGTCACACAGAACGTCCCGTTTTCCGCAAGGGCCACCCATTCGTCACGGGTTTTCGTTTGCAGTTTTTTGCTGATCATTTGCGCTATTTCTTCTTCATGGGCAAAATCGTACTGCCGCTCTTTTAGTTCCGGCAAACCAATCATATCGCAAAACTTTTGCCAGAACTTCGGCTCAATGGTTCCTACGCTGAGATACTTCCCGTCTTTTGTCTTATATACATCATAGTAATGGGCACGCCGGCCAAACGGCGTATCTCCGGTGACCCTGCAGCCCAGGATGCTGGCAAGGGAAACTATTTGCATACTCAGCGCCGTATTATACAGACTCACATCAATACGCTGCCCTTTCCCCGTTCTTTCCCGGGCAAGCAACGCCATGGATATTGCCGCCACAGCGTTCAGGCTGCCGCCAATGGCAGAGACCTGCACCTCGCTGATGGCCACATTACCGGAATCATTTAAAAAATTCATGCCCGAAAGTCCGATAATATTCAAATCATGGGCAGGCTGTTGTTTAAATTCGCTTTCCTGCCCGAAACCGGTGATGGAACAATACACCAGCCGGGGATTAATTTTGGAAACTTCTTCATATCCCAGGCCCTTAGACTGCAGGTAACCGGGACGGAACCCTTCCAGAAACACGTCTGCCTTGTTTAGCAGTTTTTTCAGTATTTCTTTACCCTCTTCGGTTTTCAGGTTAACCGTAATGCCTCGTTTATTCCGGTTCAGCGCCAAGTTCCAGCTGCTCATGCCCGGCGCCAGCTGGGGAGCAAAATTCCGGTTGGGATCACCCTTCACGCCTTCCACTTTAATAACATCAGCTCCGAAATCCGCCAGTACCATACCGCAGTACTGTCCCGGCAGCCACTGTGAAAAATCGATCACCCTGATTCCCCGTAATGCCGCTTCCATATTGTTTACCTTCTTCCTTTGTATCTTACTTTTTAAATATATTTTTATTGTACCACAAAAATGTAACAAAAATATGAAGTTGTCTCTTTTACAATTGTTCTTGTTATCACAGAAATTAGCCGTTATAATAGTTACTGGAGGTACGATCATGGGATCAGGTTTCGGAGGACTGGGTTTCAGTCAGATTGTGAATACAGCTTTATATGTGGTCAGCGGTTTCTTTTTCGGCATCTTTGCTTCCCGTAACAGTCTTTTTTCTGTAATAAATATCCGCAAGACCCTTGTGGAAAAAGATTTTTCCACCGCATCTTTGTTTAAAACGGTATGCGGCGTTCTTTTTATTGTCCTCGCGTTTCTTGTCTTTCCTTCCTGGATGGCATCCCGTACCACCGCAGGAGCTTTCGCTTACTATGCCGTCCTGCTGTTTTATTTTTCCAAAGGCTGGAAAAACCTGTCCGGAAAATAATCTGGAACGCATTCAACTGTTATTTTTAAACCGAACCTGAACTGATACAGAAAAAAATACGGATACTTTCTTAACCATCACCGTTTTGCGTTAAGAAAATATCCGTTTTTTCTTTCTTGTTGCATGCTGAAACTATACTTACAGACAAGTTTCTCTTTTATTGTAACATCGGAAGATACAACATGTCTGCATCAATAAAAGGAACGCCTAAATGCCGCGAATGGACAAAACTCCCATGGCAGTCACTGCCACCGGAAATATACAGTTTATGACGCCGGCAGAAATGTGCCAGCAGTCGGCTGTTTTCTGCACTGTGCCCGGAATGATAACATTCAAATCCGTCCAGTTGTTCATTTACAAGACGGGGCAGGTACTCCTGCATCCCGGCGCCATGAAAATCGCTGGCCAGATGGGCGCAGAGCGCAATGCCGCCCGCATCATGGATTACCTGCACTACTTCTGAAATGGCAGGAAAATCCGGAAAACCTAAATCATTTTCCGCTGTAAAAATACGGCGGAAAAAATCGTTCACGTCACCGCAGAGTTCTTTATCCTGCAAATAAGCGAGCGCCTTCCAGCCTCCTCTGTGGGGGTCATAGGTGTATTTTTTAAATTCTTCCATGGAAAGCGGCCAGCCCCGGTCAATCAGATTGCGCACACTGTCGTCATCCTTCTGTTCCAGCAGTTTCTGGTTGTGGCGGCACAGTTCCCCCAGTCTTTTGTTTTCAATATCAATACCATAGCCCAGAATATGGTAATTATGGCCGTCTTTTGTAGAATTCAATTCTACACCGGCGATAAATGTCAGACCTGCGTTTTCCGCCAGCCTTTTAGTCTCCGCTACGTTGGCCACGCTGTCGTGATCGGAGATGGCAAAAAGCTTTATGCCCGCCCTGCAGACAGCCTCAACCACCTGGGAAGGATCCCACGTCCCGTCAGAGGCCGTAGTATGTATATGTAAATCAGCCCGCATAAATTATCTCCTCGTATTCAAAGCCCGCCTCTGTCAATTCTGTCGGCTTCTGTAAGGCGTCTGTCAGCCACGTTTCGGCCTGCGCTTTTCGTTCTTCCGGCATACGCAGGGTAAAGTTCACTACGTTTCCGTATTCCGTATCTGAAAGGGTAAACAACTGCTGCCGGTAGAGCAGGTTGGTCACCTTCCCCGCGTCTCCCGGTGAGCAGGAAAATACATACAGTCCCATCTTCACTTTTTGCGCCACCCCTGCCGCCTCAATTGCCTGGGAAACACTGCCCGCATACGCCCGCACCAGACCTCCGGCGCCTAACTTGATGCCGCCGAAATAACGCGTCACCACAGCGGCTACCTGCTGCAGCTCCTGTTTGCGCAGCACGCCAAGCATCGGCATACCCGCCGTACCGGACGGTTCCCCGTCGTCGCTGGAGCGCTGATGCTGCTCATCAATTATGTACGCACTGCAGTTGTGGGTGGCGTCCCAGAATTCTTTTTTTATCGCTTTGATGAACTCCTGGGCTTCTTCTTCCGTTTTTACTTTTTTTAACGAACAGATGAACCGGCTTTTGGATATCACCTGTTCCGTCCGTATGTCCTTTGCGATTGTGAGATTCATAACCTGCGGCTTCTGCCTTTCCCGAAGCGAAAATTTGTAAGAAACACTTTCAGAAAACACTGCATAGGTGAGTTTCATTAATTATAACACAAACGAAGTAACTTGAAAAAAATACATCACAGTTATTGAAAAGAATATTAATCAGATACTGCCCTGAAAAAAATATTACCCGGTTTTTATATAAATATTTGCTCCGCACCATCATTACTACGTTTTTTATTGCCCTGTATCGCATTAGTGGTATAATAAGATGATATCCAAGGAAACGCTGATTAATTCGTTTCCTCATTTTAGGGATTTTTTGTATGAACACAAACCGCTTTCACCTTCATAAACAGAATACTGCAAAAGCAACTACCCGTTCCTATCTCGCGAACACCTATCGTTCCCTCAACCACTGGCAGGGCTTCCAGTTCAAACTGTTCTGGGAAGGAATCGTTGTGGGCATCTTTTCCGGTCTTGTGGTGAGCCTGTTCCGGTTTTTGCTTTCCAAGGCAGAAGAATTCCGCATCGGGGTTTATGGACATCTGACGCAGCTGCCTGCGGCTTACACTGTCGGCTGGTTCGCTGTACTGCTGTTGGTGGGAGGCATCCTTTACTGGTTCACCCGGCATGAACCCATGGCGGGCGGTTCCGGCATCCCTCAGGTCAAAGGCGTAATCCTGGGCCTGATGCGTATGAACTGGTTCCGCATTTTATGGGTGAAGCTTACTGCCGGGGTCATCGGCCTGGGGGCAGGCCTATCCCTTGGACGGGAAGGCCCTTCCATTCAGTTAGGAGCCGTAACAGCTCAGGGCGTCAGCCGTTTTCTGGGGCGCACCCGCATGGAAGAACGCTACCTGATTACCAGCGGCGCCAGCGCCGGCCTGGCCGCAGCTTTTAACGCTCCCCTGGCCGGGGTCATGTTTTCCCTGGAAGAATTGCACCGCAACTTTTCCGCCGTTGTGTTGCTGCCAGCCATGACTGCAGCCATGACTGCCACTTTTGTTTCCCGGCTTTTCTTCGGCGGAGGCCTGACTTTCAGTTTCCGCAGCATCCCCCGTTTCCCGCTGGACCTCCACATCGTGTACGCAATCCTCATCGCCGTAATTGCCGGTCTCTGCGGTGTCATTTTCAATGCAGGCCTGCTGAATATACACCGGTTTTACGGCCTGCCGGTCTTTAAAAACCTGTACATGAAAATCACGTTTGCCCTGTTATGCGCCGGTGTTTTAGGCTTTGTGCTGCCCCAGGTGCTGGGAGGCGGAAACCGTCTGGTAGACGAGCTGGCAACAAAGTCGTTTCCGTTGCAGCTGCTGTTTGCACTTCTGGCCGGCAAATTTATCTTCACTCTGATCAGCTACGGGACAGGCGTCCCGGGCGGTTTTTTCCTGCCTATGCTGGTACTGGGAGCGCTTGTAGGAAGCATATGCGCCTATTTTCTGACAGCCTTCCAGCTGATTCTTCCCAGTCACGGCGCCAACATCATCATCATCGCCATGGCAGCGTTCTTTTCCGCTTCCGTGCGGGCGCCTATTACCGGCACGGTGCTAATCAGCGAAATGACCGGCAGTTTTTACCATTTGATGATTTTAGGTATGGCCTCCGCCATCGCCTACATTGTGGCACAGCTTTGCGGCAGCCAGCCCATTTATGAAGCGTTGCTGCTGAAATCCCTGAACAGTCACAGCACGCCTGAACCCAATACCGTCAGGAAAGAACGGAATATTGTGGAAGTTCCGGTGAGCAGCGGCAGCCTGATTGAAAACAAAAAGGTACAGGATATCCCCTGGCCTGCCCACACATTGCTGGTGGATGTAAAACGCGGATCGGAACAGCTGATCCCTGACGGCAATACCGTAATCCGGGCCGGCGACTTCCTGTATGTGCTGGCAGAAACGGAACACGCCGAAGAAGTCCAGGCCCTGGGCAGCGATTTGCGGAATTAGATTGTCAATAATAAAAACGCCCCGCAGTCAACTCCCTGAAAAGGAGAACTGCGGGACGTTTTCTTTTTAATTCAGATTTTATAAATCTTTACTTATACCTGATAGACTCCTCTGTTACGCTTATGTAAAGGAAGTATTCATTAAATGCTCTTTTAAAGAACTTAAAATTTCTTCAATTCCGGGAAATCATCACTGAAATCAAACGTTGCAAAGTAATCTTTCGGTTCTTCTGCCCGGCGGATCAGTTTCACCTCGCCGTCTTCCTGCAGCAGCAATTCCGAACTGCGCAATTTTCCATTATAGTTGTAGCCCATGGAAAAACCGTGAGCGCCGGCGTCGTGGATGAATAGCAGGTCGCCTCTTTCAATTTCCGGCAGTTTCCGATCAATGGCAAACTTGTCATTGTTTTCACACAAACCGCCCACTACGTCATACACGTGTGTCGGCTCTGCGTTTTCTTTTCCCAACACGGTAATATGGTGATACGAACCGTACATGGCCGGACGCATCAGGTTGGCCGCGCAGGCGTCCACACCGATATATTCTTTGTAAATGTGTTTTTCGTGGATGGCCCGGGTCACCAATGCGCCGTAAGGCGCCAGCATAAAACGCCCCATTTCCGTGAACAGGCTTACATTGCCCAGCCCTGCGGGGACCAGCACTTCCTCAAAGACTTTGCGGACGCCTTCCCCAATCTCCAGAATATCGTTTTCTGCCTGCTCCGGGTGATAAGCGATGCCCACACCGCCGGACAGATTGATAAAGGTAATATCCGCGCCGGTTTCTTCTTTCAGTTCCACAGCCAGTGTAAATAACTGCCTGGCCAGCTCCGGGTAATACGCATTGGTCACGGTGTTGGAAGCAAGGAAGGCATGGATGCCAAAGTGTCTTGCGCCTTTCTGCATCAGCATTTTATAAGCTTCCGCCATTTGCTTCCGTGTCATGCCGTACTTGGAATCGCCGGGGTTATCCATGATGCTGTTGGAGATAGCGAAGTGGCCGCCCGGATTAAAACGGCAGCAGATGGTTTCGGGAATGCCCGCCACCTGTTCCAGGAATTCCACGTGGGTCAGGTCATCCAGATTGATGATAGAACCCATTTCTTTGGCCAATTGCATGTCTTCCGCCGGCGTTTCATTGGAGCTGAACATCACATCGTGGCCTTTCAATCCTGCAGCAAGACTCATCTGCAGCTCAGTCAGGGAAGAACAGTCCGCGCCGCAGCCTTCTTCCTTCAAAATCTGCAAAATGTACGGGTTTGGCGTAGCCTTCACCGCAAAATATTCCTTGAACCCCTTATTCCAGCCGAACGCCTTGTTTACCAGACGGGCCCTTTCACGAATGCCCGCTTCGTCATACAGATAAAACGGTGTTGGGAATATTTTTGCAATCTGTTCTGCTTTTTCTTTTGTAATGTACGGAATCTTCTTGCCCATAATCATGTGTCTCCTTCTGCAGCGCAGTTAAAATACAACTGCACTCCCCTCAAATGCTTTTGCAGCATCACAAACCATTGTAATATAGTAAGACAGTTCCTACTTATCATATTATAAACAGCCCGCAGGGTCAATGCGAAAATTAAAAAATTACAAAGAATTCCTTCAGATAACTAATTAACACAGAGTTTCTCCGTGTTTCTCTTTGGAAATCTTCGATTAAATTTTGCCACCTTGTATTATTTAAGATATAATTGTTATGAAGAAAACAACTGTGTCTGTCGCACAGGTTTTCATAATCCGATGAAACCGAAAAAGGCTTTCTTTTAAGGAAACGCAATCGAAAAAATCTTTTTTAGCGAAAGGCAAAATCATGATTGACTTAACAAAACTGACCACGGAACAGCAGAACCCTAAAACAAAAACCATCGACGAAGCCTCTGCGCTGGAAATCGTAAAACTGATCAACGCGGAAGACCAGACTGTACCAAAAGCCGTGAAAAAAATCCTGCCTGATATTTCCCGGGCAATCATTGTCATCGCCAACCGTCTTTCCCATGGGGGACGTTTATTCTACATCGGCTCCGGCACTTCCGGACGGCTGGGGATTTTGGACGCGGCAGAGTGCCCTCCTACTTACAGCACGCCGCCGGAACTTGTCCAGGGCATCATCGCCGGCGGCACGCCTGCCATCTTTCGCGCCCAGGAAGGAGCGGAAGACTCAGAAGCTGCAGGCGCAGAAGATTTGCAAAAACAAAAACTGACAAACCTGGATGTTGTTGTTGGTCTCTCGGCATCCGGAAGAACGCCGTATGTAATCGGCGCGCTGAAATACGCCCGGCAGACCGGCGCCTATGCCATCGGTGTCGCCTGCACCGAAAACCCGGAAACGGCAGCGCATACAAACCTTTCCCTCACCGCCGTCACCGGCCCGGAAGTCATCACCGGTTCTACCCGCATGAAAGCGGGCACAGCGCAAAAACTGATTTTAAACATGCTTTCCACCGGCAGTATGATCCTGATGGGCAAAGTCTACGGCAATTTAATGGTAGATTTACAATGTACCAACGACAAGCTGAAAGCTCGGGCACGGCGTATCTTGATGGAAGCCACCGGCTGTGACGCCGAAACGGCGGATACGCTGCTGGAGCAGTCCCACGGGGCAGTGAAGCCTGCCATTTTAATGCATCTGTCCGGAATGGATTACGAAACAGCTGTGCAGAAGCTGAAGGATAACCAGGGCCGTTTAAAACAGGCTCTCAAATGAAGCAGAAACAGAACTATCATCGTTAAGACCTTTCATTTGTTTTTAATGGCAAAATTTCATTGCAGATGTTTAGCAATCTGCTTGAGAACGATTGAAAAAAAACTACTGGATTGTTATGGGAGCACAACACCATGAAATTAGGAATTTCTATATATCCGGGGCTTGATACAGACAGGGAAAAAAGCCTGCTGCTGTTGCAAAATGCGGCGGCTTTAGGCTACAGGCGTGTCTTTTCTTCCCTGCACATTCCGGAAAGCGACGCTGCTTCATTGTGCAAAGATGCACTTTATCTTTTTGCTTTTGCGGAAAGCCTGGGACTGGAAGTTATCGCCGATGTTTCGCCTCTTACGCTTAAAATTCTGGATATACCTGAACTGACACCGGCCAACCTGAAAAGCCTGCACATCACCACCGCCCGCTTCGATTTCGGAATCGACCCCAAAACAATCGCAGCCTTCAGCCGGGAAATGAACGTGCAATTGAACGCTTCTACAGCCCGTTCTGTACAGCTGAACGCTTTGTTAAAAGCCGATGCGGATTTTTCCCGCATTGACGGCCAGCATAATTTTTATCCCCGCCCCCATACCGGCCTCAGTTCGGAAACGATACAACGGCAAAACGCGCTGCTGCACCGGCACGACATTCCGGCGGGAGTCTTCGCCGCCAGCCAGACCGGCAGACGGGCGCCGCTGTTCGCCGGCCTTCCCACTATGGAAAGCCTTCGGGGAATCGCCCCCTCTGACGCTGCCCCCATTTTAACCGCCATCGGCTGTGACAGCCTGATTATCGGCCCGTCTCTGGCAGAACTAACGGCCCTGGCCGACCCGGAAACCCTGGCCAAAGCAGACGCCCGTTATTCCCGCAAGGCCCTGCCTCCCAAAAAAGAATGGCAGCCGGATGCGCCGCTGCCATTGCATATTCATGTTTTATCGGATACTCCCATCAGCAAAACCCTGCTGGCCCGTTCCTATACCAACCGTCCCGACCCGGCAGCGGATGTGATCCGTGCCGTAGAAAGCCGGGAAGCTGCAAAAGATTTAGATATTCAACCAGAGCGTAACGAAAACAAACTCATCATCGAAATGCCAAAAGAATATGCTGCCGCATTTGCAGGCCCCCAGCACCTGGCCAACGGAAAAAAGTCTTCCTTGCTGCCTGTAGGCACCGTGCTGTTGGACAGCAACACCTACGGACGTTACAAAGGCGAACTCCAGGTTTTAACCGCCCCCCAGCCGATGGATCCCCGCAGCAACGTCATCGCCCAAGTCACAAAAGAAGACGTGCCGCTGCTTTCTTTAATCAGCGCGGAAATTCCGTTCCGCTTTGAAATGAAATAATAGATTGTAGTTTATAAGTACTTCAATATCTCCTTCGCATGGGGCAAAATAATATCCGGCTTCACGTCACCCTTTTCCACATCTTCCAACGTGGCTTCCCCTGTCAGTACCAGAATAGAAAGGATACCGTTGTCCGTCCCGAACCGAATATCTGTCATCAAGCGATCGCCCACCATGGCGATCTCTTCTTTTTTCAGGCCGGTCCGTTCCATGACCGTGTCTACCATGTAACCGTAGGGCTTGCCTGTAATATATTCCGGATCTTTTCCTGTCGCAGTTTTAATACAGGCCAGAAAAGCCCCCGTGTCCGGAATATACTCCCCGTTCTCGATAGGACAGCGCACATCCGGATGGGTCGCAATATAAGGAACCCCCCTGTCAATAAGGCGGCAGGCTATGGTCAGGGTTTCATAGGTCAGGGTCTGGTCGAACCCAACCACTATATAATCTGTTTCTTCTTCCAAAGAGGAGGTCAGCGTAAAACCGCCCTCCTTAATTGTAGTTTTCAGTTCCGGCGTGCCCAGCACAAAGAGACGCGCCCCCGGTTTGCTGTGTTTCAGGTGACTTACCAGCGCATCGGAAGAAATCAGAATGTTGTTTTTCGTCACCGGCACGCCCATGGTATTCATCTTTTTTGCATAATGTTCGTGGTCCCTGGACGAATTGTTTGTGACCAGATAATAGGAACGTCCCGCTTCCTTCAGTCTGTCAAAAAAGCCTTCCATACCGGGGATCAGTTCCATACCCAGGTTAATGGTCCCGTCCATATCAAACAAAAAGCATTTTATTTGTTTCAACCGCTGTAAATTATCCAACCCTGTACTCCGATCCTTTCCGCAAAAGATATTGTTGCTGCATTCACCTGTAATACACGTATATACATCGTCCATGCTGTACTGCTATCAAACATGCCGCATCGTTCCATTCGCACGGCATCTGTAGTTATTTTGCATTGAGCCATTCCCTGATCAGTGCCTGTTTTTCCCCCGCCATCCAGCGCAGGTCATCGTTGGGAACGATTCCGATATCGCCATATTTGTTTTTATCGTTCAGCGCATCTGCCAACGGGCTCATCTGATATTCCCGCATAATCTGCAGCGCTTCTTTGGAAAAAAGATATTCCATAAGGCGCTCTGCCTCTTTTCGTTTTTGCCCGTTTTTCAGGATCGCTGCCGCCGTAATCATATTTTTATTCCCATCCCGCACAGGGGCAGCATATAAAAAGGGATGCTCCCGTTCCAAAGCCAGGGCGTGGCGCAGCGACATGACCGCCACTGCTTTGCTTCCAAGATACACTTCGTATCCCGCCTTCGCCTCCGTCGGCAGATACAGTACCTGCTGCGTCCGCAAAGTTCCCGCGAACTGCAGCGCCGCGTCCCGTCCCCGCAGCTGCCATAACGAGGTGATCAGCCCGTAAGGCGGGCCTCCGGTCACCGGGTCGGCCATGGCGATTTCATTATGCAGCACCGGCTGCAGCAGTTCATCCCAGGAAGACGGCGGCTCAATGCCCAGCTTCTGCATGTTATTCCGGTTGCTCAGCAACGCAATGTAGTCGATAGACAACGGAACCCATCTCCCGGCACGGTCCATGTACTGGGGCGGAATACTGGCAGCGCCCTTCGGCAGATAGGGCACCAGCATATCGCGCTCCGCTGCCATGTAATATTCCTCGGCAGAACCGCCCATCCACACGTCCACCTTGCTGTTGCCCAGCAGATCCAGCCGCTGGGATAACGTGGTGGCAACCAATGGGTCAAATTCCACCACGATACCCGTCTTGTTGGCAAAATCCTCAACAAGAGCTTCGGAAAGGTTCCGGTTCATACTGCTGCAAACCCGGACAACTCCTTCCACAGGCGGATCCTGCTTTTGCGTACTGCAACCTGCCAGAAATGATAAGCACAATAGTGAAAAAATAAATAGGCAAAATTTTTTCATGACGATTTCATAAATACCATAACACGAACATGCAGCTTCGTCAGGCGAACCGACACCAAATCTGCAACGACATAACAGGTTGCAAAGCTACATGAAAATAAATCCGCATTCTCTTACAAAAGCATTAGTATTCCGTAACAGCATTATACCATAAAAAAGCGGGACGGTAACGTTTCTTTTGTCACCGTCCCGCTGTCGTTGTACTGTTTACTCATCCTTGGCAAAGGACATCACATTATCAAAATCAAGGTAAACTGTTTCCCCGTCCTGATAAGTGGTATAACCGGCTCCCTTCTGGATCACGCGGACAATATGATCCTTTACCTTGATACGGTAATCCACGCTGTCGCCCATATAGAAACGGTTATTCATAACGCCTTCCACCATGCCTCCGGTCTTGGAGATGGTAATGTTTTCCGGACGAACCGCCAGCACAGCCTCACCGGAAAGCTTTTTCGGGTTCGGGAAGGAAATAGCCTCATATCCCTGCATAAAGATCCTGTCGTCCCTGGCCGTGGCCGGAATAAAGTTGACCAGGCCGATAAAATCGGCCACCATCTGATTGGCAGGTTTCGTATAAACATCATAGGGCTTGCCAATTTGCTGCACCTTACCCATACTCATGACCACGATCCGGTCAGACATGGTCATGGCCTCGCTCTGGTCGTGAGTAACGTAAATTACGGTAATGCCCATATTCTTCTGAATAGCGGAAATTTCAAAACGCATGCTTTCCCGCAGCTTGGCATCCAGGTTGGAAAGAGGTTCGTCCAGCAAAAGCAGGCTGGGCTTGCCCACCAGTGCACGGGCTAACGCAACGCGCTGCTGCTGACCGCCGGACAGCTGGCTGGGCAGACGCTCCCCGTATTCCTGCAGGTGCACCAGCTCCAGCATCTTCTTGACCCGCTCATACCGTTCTTCTTTGGGAACATTCTGGACCTTCAGCGGATAGCCAACGTTATCGATGACATTCATATGGGGCCACACGGCGTAACTTTGGAACACCATGCCGATGCCACGTTTTTCCGGCGCCAGGAAATACCCTTTCTCCGCATTGGAAATCTCCTGATCCCCAATGGTGATCACGCCCTCCGTGGGTTTCTCAAACCCGGCGATCATCCGCAGCGTGGTCGTCTTGCCGCAGCCGGACGGACCCAGGAACGAAATGAATTCGCCGTCCGCCACCTCGATATTAAAATCCCCTACCGCAGTCACATTGCCATAGCGTTTATATATATGATGAAGCTTTAACTCTGCCACGTTACTCTTCCCTCCGTTTCACAGCTTTAAATCGTTTTATGAAATTATCTGTTGGGGACCAGCGTTGACCGGCTTTTCACGGAAAACACGGATCAAATGCTTACCTTTCCTTTCGTCACCTTGTTCAGGATAATGTTGCCGATCAAAACGATCAGCAGGATGATGACCGAAAGGACGGAAGCGTTCTGGGTATCCGCATAGGTCTGCAGTTCGTACAGCAACACGCCCAGCGATTTTGTATCCGCGCCGTACAGCAGGTTGGACATGGTCAGTTCATAGAAGCTGGGCATGAAAATCAGGAACCAGCCTGCCACAATGGAAGGCGCAATCAGCGGCATGATGATATCTTTGCAGGTACGGAGCCAGCTGGCGCCGGAGTTCAGCGCGGCCTCTTCCAGGCTGATGTGCACCTGGCTTAAAGACGCCGCAATGGTACGGACGCTCATGGTCATGTACTTAACCAGATAGGAAACGATCAGTATCCACATGGTGGAATACAAATTCAGGCCGTAATTGCCGGAAAAGGTAATAATCAGCGCCAGCGCGATTACGATGGAAGGAGTGGCGCCGCCCAATACAACCAGCTGATCCGGCAGGCTGCGTCCGGTCACATTGGTCTTAACAGAGAGATACGCCACAAACAGCGACAGGACCGTACCGATACAGGCGGCAACAATACCGTACCCGATGGAACGCCAGACGCTCTCCATGTACTGGGAGCTGGTCACCACCGGTATCCAGGCGTCGATGCCGAAATTATCCAGCGCCAGTCCCTTGGACATGCTCACCAGGAACGAGGTAACTACAATGGAAGCCAGAGGAAGAATTACCGCGATGAACGCATAGGCCGAAACCAGACTGAACGCCGGCCATTTCCACTTGCCCAGTTCCACCATGTTGGGGCGGGTACTCTTACCGCTGATGGTGGTGTAGTCTTTGTGGCTCAGCATCCAGCTCATAAAGAACAGCAGGCTGTTGGCCACCACCATCATGGAAACAGCCAGGGCCGTCGCGTCGCGAATTCCTTTGTCGTCACCCATATACAGGAACGTTACGATACGCGTCGTCATCACATCGATATTGCCCGGCATGCCGACGATCGCCGGAATGCCGAAGCAGGAAGCCGCCGCAATAAAAACCAGCAGGCCGCCGGCCACAACGGACGGCATCATCAGAGGCAGGGTCACATCCCACAGTGTTTTTAACGGGGAAGAACCGGAGATCCGGGCCGCTTCCTCCAGTGTGGGATCCATCTTTTCCATGGCCCGGGAAATCGTGATGAAGGCAAAAGGCGAATAGAACAGGGTCAGCACCCAGGCCAACCCTCCCATAGTATATATATCAAAAGGCGCTTTCTGTAACCCGAAAATAAATTTAATAAAATCATTCAGATATCCGACGCTGGGGTTCAGCAACTGAACCCAGGCGATAGCGCCCACATATGGCGGGATCATATAACTGGCGACCAGGATCGTCCGGAATGTTTTTTTGCCCGGCAGATCGGTACGGCCCACCAGCCAGGCCAACGGAAACGTAACAATGACACTGGCCACCATCACAATCAGTGAAAGCTGGATTGTATTGGTAAGCGCTTTCCAGTTGACCTTCTTTCCATAAACATCTTTATAATTGCTGATATCAAAGACGCCTTCTATGAACAGGCTGTCATAGATGAGCACCAGCAGGGGCAATACAATAAAGTATAGCAACAACAGCACAGAGATAGCAATTACAATAAATTTACTATCGAGGCGGGGCAAAGATTTTTTCACTTTCGCTCCTTTCCCCGGTTTTTCCGGTGAGAGTCAGGAATGGGAAATCAGGGACCGGTAAAACGGCCCCTGATCGGTCACTGTTAACTCTATTTTATATGTGCTTAAAATGATTATTCCATAACGGTGGTACGGAATTTTTCTTTGATCTGTGCTTCTTCAAAGGCCAGTTTTTCCCAATTGATCTTGATAGCATTCTTGTTCAGGTCAGCCAGTTTGATGCCGGCGCCATTGGGCGGATTTACGTCGCCGCGAACGGAATGCATCCAGCCGGCGGTAACCGCTTTCTGTCCGTCAGGGCTCAGCCACCAGTCAACCAGGGCCTTGGCCGCTTCCGGATTCTTGGTGTCCTTAAAGATACCGATAGGCGAATTGATGATGATGCAGCCTTCCTTCGGATAGCAAACAGCTAACGGCTCTTTCTTGGTTTCCTGAAGCTTCAGGATGTTTTCTTCCAGAATAACGGCAGCCATATATTCGCCGGTCAGCAGCTTGTTCTGGATCGCGGAGTTGCCTTCTTCAACACGCAGGCCGTTGTCTTTCAGTTTCTTAAAGTAATCCCAGCCGAATCTCGGATCCAGAGCCATGGCGCCCACCATTACATAGGCGGTACCGGACAGCATCGGGTTCGGCATGGCGATCTTGCCTTTATATTTCGGTTTGGTCAGGTCTTCCCAGCTGGTCGGAACATCTTCTTTAGCCAGTTTGTCCTTGTTGTACGCGATGATCATGTTGTTGACGCGGACCGGCAGCCAGGTGAAATCCTTATCGCTTTCCAGAACAACGTTAGCCAGCTCTTTGGATTTGTAGCTCATCAGCAGGCCCTGTTTTTTCAGCGCCAGATAGTAAGACGGATCGGCAACCATCAATACGTCTGCGCCAATCTTTTTCGCTTTGATTTCGCCGGCGATCTTGGTCTTCAGTTTTTCCGTGCCGTTCTGGAACCAGGTTACTTTTACGCCGGGGAAAGCTTTGGAAACATTCGGTTTGCAGAGCTTGTCCACGATATCAGGATAGATGGAAGTGTAAACACTAACTTCTCCTGACGGGCCTTTTTTCGCATCGGCAGCCGGCGCAGCCGGTTTTTTGTCTCCGCCTCCGCAACCTGCAGCCATTACCGCAGCCATCGCCATTAATGCAGCAGCGCCCAACAGTTTTTTGTTCATAATGCGATCTCCTTCTTTCCTTAAAAATTTTTTCTATAAAATTTACAGATTTCCACTTTTAAAAAAGAGGAACTCCGTCAAGGCCAGCTTTAGCAAACACTACTCAATTTATTTTTCGATATGATGTAAAATATTCCTGCTTACAATGGTATGCTTTTTTCTTTTATTTTAGCATAAAATCGTAATAATTTACACCTTTTTTATTACTTCGCAAAAATATTGATTTCCCAGGCGGGCACATAGGGATGCTTCCGCATATAGATTTTATACTCCGGCTGCAGCTTCCATAACAGCAGGGGCAACGCGAAAATATCTTCGTCATGGTGGTAGGCCGCAATCAGCAGCTTCGGCAACTTTCCGTTGCAGTCCGGC
>CAJODT010000016.1:22205-24665 GCA_905233365.1 uncultured Succiniclasticum sp. | reverse complement strand
AAAGCAGGTTCTATTGCTAAAACAAACGTAGATTTTGAAAAAAATCGGTAATGTGTCGATAGGGACTTTATAAATTCTCAGTTTTGACACTCATACCATATATCAGTATAAAAAAAGAATGCGCTTGTCGTATATAACATTTGGCATTCCCTTTGCATATTATTATTGCAGTATCAATCTTTTCTTTCTGCTGCTCTTCTTTGCTTCATCAACACATACCCTTCAAACAAATCCAAATCCTCTTTTCTTGTAATCTTGATATTGTTCTGGCTTCCATAAGAAAAATAAATCTTCTTGCCCATCGCATACATGAGTGTTGTAGTATGCGGTTCGACAGTATCAATAATTCCAGTTTCAATTGCTTCTTTATAAAGACCGGCAATAAAACCATACTTAAAAGCATGAGGAGAATTCATGATCGCAATAGTTTCGCGCTCCATGTACTCCTCGCTGTAGTTATTAGGATCTGACACAGAAGCTGTAGATTTTTTCTTGCCGCTCAACAAGTAATAATCTGTCGTGGATATGGCGTTACCCTTCTCTTTACAGACCCGGATCGCATCTGTAATAATATCTCCTGTAATAAAGGGAGAAGCCCCAAAATGAACAAGTACAATATCGTCTTTACTAATTTTATCTTCCAGGTACCTGATTCCGTTCAGCACAGAACCCTGAAAAGTTGTACCGCCTTCAGTAACCCATTTGAGCTTATCTAAATTGTATTTTTCTTTCATTTCCCACATATAATCTATGTAAGGTTTCACGCAAACAACAAGAATAGCATCAATTTCAGGATGCTGCTCAAAAGCATTAATTGTATAAGCTAGCACCGGTTTTCCCAGCACTTCAATAAATTGTTTAGGTATATTGGCGCCTAATCTGCTTCCTACACCACCGGCCAAAATTACTGCTACATTCATTTTCAACTTCCCCTATGGATTTCCTGTGCTGTCAGGAGATCATCAACTGTATCCACCTCTGACCATTTCTTTCCGGCAATATCTTTACAGAACAGCTGGAAATCATGGAACATTATCATTTGCACAAGCCCATTTTCAAAATACTGGTCATACATATTTGCATTGATCATAGAATCAACTTCTTCTTTAAGAAGACGGGAACTTACAGGATCAAGCTTTGTCATACAGCAGTACCTTGCAGTATAATTTTCCAGTTTTTTGCTCATTACCAGGATCTGGTTATTCCGTATTACTGCATTATATGCGCCTGGAGAAGTTTTACTACTGTCTACCAGGACGTATGGATAATCTGTTGAAACTGTAAGATACTCTGATATAATGTCGTCAGAGAATACCACATCTCCATGAACGATAGCTACGTTTTCCCTTTCCAAAAATTCACGCGCAAACCACACAGAAGAAATAGAATTGGTAACCTCATAGAACGGGTTCATGACAAACTTCACATTTTCCCCGTCCAGTTCAGCTTTTACAACTTCTGCTTTATAACCCGCAACTACAACAATTTCAGCGTTCTTATCAGCGCGTCTTATACTTCTGACCATACGCTGCAGAACTGTTGTTTCTTCATCCAGTTTATAGCTTGTCTTTGCATATTTAAGTGTCAGAGGCTGCAGATTGTTACCTTTACCAGCGGCAAGAATAATATACGTCATCATATCACTTTACCTCCTCAAACACGCCGATCTCATGATTTAAAAAACTAAGATCTTCTAACTTGCAGTCCACTGCTGCCGCCATCGCCGCATCGTACTGTTCCTTATCCACCTCAATGCCATAAAGAGGCAGCGAAAGCAGCGAAAAGTTTTTGGCAAAGTGATACCACTGCTCCTTGAGCGGTCCCACTCCCTGCCCTTTGCTTAATTTCAGCATCGCCCAGTGCATAAATAGAAATGACGTTTCTGCTTGTCTGTAGGTTTGTGACGGTAATACGTAAAAAGGATCCTGTCAATTTCTGCCAGAGTGTGTTGCCCGCCACAAACATAGGTGCCGATATCAAAACCGGGATCTCCGTATCCGCCATATTCCCAGTCAATGAGGTGAATTTCCTCTTTGTTAATGAGGAAGTTTACATCACGGGCATCCCCATGAATATTGCATTTTTTTATTCCATCTTGCTCGGCAAGTTCTGCAAGTTGGTAAATACGTGACCTCACGTTTTCAAAATCCGGGAAATGCCCATACTTTTCCGGTGGTATCTGCGCCTTTATCCCTTCTGCCTTTTTAATTACGTCAAAATTCCAGCGGACATGACAAGGAGCAGCATGCAGACGGCGGAAAAGCATAACTGCACGAACCATATCATTCAGGTTCTTATAATCAAAATCCCAATGCTCAATATACCGCCCGATACGCCATCCTTCGTCCACATCCATCGCGATTAGGGTAGTATCAATACCCGCATCTTCCACAATTTTCTGCATAATAGTCTCGCGCCCCCGCTCCACCAGAATCTCGGAGCCAAGACCAGGATGCCTGT
>CAJODT010000016.1:0-22199 GCA_905233365.1 uncultured Succiniclasticum sp. | reverse complement strand
ACTTTCCTCCGTTGAGACGGAACGATAAAACTACATTCGTCAATCCGGCCTGAACAGGAACAAGATCTTCGATATCTTCCTCAAGGCAATTAAATACACGGCAAATTTTGGAAACCACAATCTTTCTGCTTTCTTCAGTGAATACACCACCTGTAGTCTGAATATCTTGCATCACTAACCCCTCCTCGTATAATTATTTTTAAGATTAAATAATAGTTGTATTTTATGCCCTTTCTCATTCAATCGGTCTGTCAATACCCATGGTATAATTGCAATGCGTCAATCAGGTATTAGCTCCATATTCTCCTGTTGAACCCTAAATGGTTGCTTCAAGATTAAGTCTGTCCCCCTGAACCGGAAGTTAGCCTCAAACCAGCTGGCTGTTTGTTGGAGTTTTAGCCTGCCCTTTAGCAGTGGGGTTCGCATCAAGCTTCCTCCAACTGAATTCTTATACGCGAGGATGTCGATGCTCCGGTATCATGGGTATTACCAGACCGATTGACCGAATTTTGTAATGAAAGGGGGTGACACAACATGAACCCACTTTACGTCGGTATCGATGTCAGTAGCAGGAACAATGTAGTCTTTTTCATGAAACCGAATGGTTCCAAGATTAAGAACTTCACAGTTCCCAATTCTAAAGATGGGGCCCGGAAACTTGTGAAAGAAATGCTGGCAGCGCTTTCTGTTTTTTCTCTTACAGATCTCCTCATCGGCATGGAAGCTACCTCTGTCTACGGAGATAATTTGGTTTACTTCCTGAATGAAGACGCCTCTCTTGTCCCCTATAACCGGAAGATTTACGTCCTTAACCCTAAACAGGTAAATAAATTCAAGGAAGCATACAACGATCTGCCAAAGAATGACGGTGTAGATTCTTTCGTCATTGCGGACTGCCTGCGTTTTGGAAGAATCAACAAAGAGGTCTATTTGGACGACTACCACTACAAAGCCCTCCAGAACCTCACACGAGCACGCTTTTTTACGGTGCAGAACCTGACAAGGGAAAAGCAACGCCTGATGAATGTGCTGTTCAAGAAGTATTCTTCACTCGCGCAAGAGAAAGTGTTCGCCAACACCTTCGGCGCTACTGCCCTGGCGGTCTACGAAACTTTTGATTCCGCAGATACCCTGGCTTACATGGACTTACATGAGCTAACTGCTTTCTTAAAAGAAAAAGGCAAAAACCATTTTTCGGATCCCGAAGCAGTTGCTAACGCCATCCAGAAAGCTGCCCGGTCTTCCTACCGGTTACCTAAGACAGTAAATGATTCGGTAAACCAGGTACTTTCCATATCCATAAGCTCTATGAAAGCTTTGGAGTCACAGATTAAAGAATTCGATAAAGCCATTGCTGCACAGATGCAGCTAATTCCCAATACCCTCAGCTCCATTAAGGGAATCGGTCCAGTTTATTCTGCCGGTATTATTGCGGAAATCGGTAACATTAACCGCTTCCCGAACCAGGCAAAGCTGGCAAAATATGCAGGCCTGGCATGGAGACAACATCAGTCCGGTAACTTTGAATCGCAGAATACCCGACTCATAAAAACCGGAAACCGTTTCTTAAAGTATTATCTGGGCGAAGCAGCTATGTCTCTTGTGAGATGCGACACAGAGTACAGCCGCTTTTACCACCTCAAATATAATGAGGTGAATAAGTACCAGCACAAACGCGCACTTGCATTAACTGCCCGTAAATTTGTGCGGTTGGTCTTTCGACTGCTGAAAGACCATCGGCTATATATTGCGCCGTAAGCCTGATACATTTGTGGAAGGCTGAGGTATAACTTACGCCCGGCTTCTGCATCTATTTTTTTAAATGCAGGCTGCGGGGCTTAGGTGGGTGTTTAGCTTTGCTTGAAATGAGTTTTAAAAACTACTGTTTTTTACTCATTGGTGTCTTGACATATTACCGCTGGACTTATTTCTCCTCTGTACCCGATAACGGTTCTGTCTCTGAAATGACTGAGCGCTATGATTTTACGCTTTATGATTTCACACTTATATCATACCACATAATCTCAATTACTGAAACCAGATTTCTATTTTTGTTCCCCCCTGCACTTCTGTTCCGGCTGCAGGCTTTTGCTGATACGCTTTGCCGGAGCCGTAGGGTTCCAGAACCAGATTACCCTTCTGCAGCTCGCCGGTGATAGCCCGGGCGTCAAAGCCGGTGAAGTCCGGCACGATCCAGTTGTTTCCTTTTTGTTTCAAAGCGGGCAACGTTTTCTTCGGTTTTTCATTCTGCCCCGGTTTCATGTGGGCCTCAAAGCTGGGCAGGCCTTCGCTGTTGCTGGGCTGTATGCCTTTGGCCACCAAAATCTGCTGCAACGTATCGCGGAAGATAGGCGCCGACACCTGGGAACCGTAAAAGGCACCCTTAGGCGTATCCAGCATGACCAGCATGGCATACTGGGGCTTATCCGCCGGTACAAAACCTACAAAGGAAGCAATATATTTACCTGCCGCGTAACCACCATGTTCGGCAATCTTCTGGGCCGTACCGGTTTTCCCGGCGATTCGGTAGCCCTTGATCCGGGCCGTTTTGCCGCCGCCCTCACTGACCACCTTTTCCATCATGGTACGCATCTGGGCCGCCACTTCCGGCTTGATGACATTGCGCACCACCTGTTTTTTGCCTTTGCGGATTACTTCCCCGTTAGGTGCAACAATGCGGTCGATAATGTAGGGCTTCAGCAGTTCCCCGCCGTTGGCGATAGCGCAGATAGCCCGCAGCTCCTGCAACGGCGTCACCGCTATGCCCTGCCCGATGGCCAGGGTGGCGACGTCCGGCTCGTACATATTTTTCGGGTCGTAGAGGATGCCGTCTTCCTCACTGGGCAGCTCGATGCCGGTGGCGCTGCCGAAGCCGTATTTTTTCGCCCAATCGATTTCCTTTTGGGCGCCCAGCTTCATGCCCAGCTGTACCATACCGGTATTAATGGAAAATTTAATGACGTCTTCAAATTTACACAGACCCATGCCTGTATCGTCCCAATTGCTGATGACCCGGTCGGCGATGCGGATGGAACCTGTATCGTTAATAATCGTGTCCGGGGTGACCAGGCCTTCCGAAAGGCCCATGGTGCCTACGATAGGCTTAAAGACGGAGCCCGGTTCATAAATAATGGAGATAGCCCGGTTCAGCCAGTTGACTGCCGGGTAGTCCCCGAAATGGTTGGGATCGAAGGTGGGACGACTGCCCATGGCCAGGATAGCCCCGGTATGGGGATCCATGATCAGCACCGCGGCACCGGCCGAATGGGTCCGCTTCATGGCATCGTCCAGCGCGTCCTCGATGACAAACTGCATCTTGCTGTCGATGGTCAGGTAGACCGTTGCCACCATGGTCTTTTCCCTGTTTTCTTCCAGGTCCGTGTCCCGGTCGGCAATGGCCCGGCCCATGGCGTCCACCATTTTTGTCTGGCGGGTTTCCGCACCTTTCAGAATGCTGTCCAGCGCCAGCTCCAGTCCAGAAAGGCCACTGTCATCCGTGCCCACGAAGCCCAGCACCTGGGCCGCCATGGATTTTTTGGTATAGTACCGCTTGCTTTCCGCAATGAAATGCAGGCCCGGCAGCTTGTTCTCTTTGATGATTTTGACGACCTGCTCGTAGTCCCTGGGCTCCAGCATCCGCTTGACCCAGACGAACTGACCTTTCAGGGTGAATTCCTCATACAGCGCCGCTTCGCTGATATTCAGGACAGGCGCCAGTTTCTGGGCCGCGATCCGTGGGATATTCCGGTACTCTGTTTTATCCTTGCCGGGCTTGGCGCTCTTGTTCATCTCATCCGGGTTCACGTACAGGGAGTTCACCATGATGCTGACAGCCAGCTCTTCCCCGTTCCGGTCCACGATGCGTCCCCGGGGGGTATGCCGTTTAATTTTGTCCGTGACCTGTACGGTAGCGCGTTTCCCCAGTTCCGTACCGCTGACGACCTGTATCCACAGCAGTTTTCCGGCTACGAGGATGAACAGGGCCAAGATCAGACCGCCTACTATCAACAGACGGTTCCGGCTGTCGTTTAACGTAAATTTTGTCTTCTTCATGAGAACGGCCTCCTGTTACGGTCAGGGGAAACCACCCTCAGCCTGTTCTCTTCCGTCGGGGGAAGGCCCGCCGCAATACGTTCTTCCATGGTCTCCCGGGCGCTTTCATTACGGTAGACCGCTATGACAAGCCCCAGTGTAAACATGTTGGCAATCAGGGAAGTACCGCCATAACTGATAAACATCAGCGGCACGCCGATAACCGGGAACAGGCCGGTGACCATGGCCATGTTAGCCGCAGCCTGCCCAATCAGGAACATGGTAGCGCCGGCCACCAGCATATAGCCTCTCCGATCCTGCGTATTCATGGCGATGGTGACCATGGCCCAGGCCATGATCACAAAGCAGGCAATCAAAAACAATGCCCCGATATAGCCCCATTCCTGGCAGAAAATGGCAAACGCAAAATCCGTATGGGCTTCCGGCAGATAAAAGAACTTGCTGGAGCCCTGTCCCCAGGGGAGTCCTGTCAGCCCGCCGCTGCCGATGGCCATCAACGACTGGGTCATCTGGTAGCCGCCGCCCTGGGCATCCTTCCAGGGATCAAGCCAGAGAAAGATGCGTTCCCGGCGGTACGGCGCCATCATGGCCAAAGCACCGATGCCCACAGCCAGGATCCCCAGATCGAATATCTGCCGTCTGGGGATGCCCGCCAGTACATACATGCCAATCATCAGCGCAAATACGATGGTAGCCGTTCCCATGTCTGGCTGAAGGAAGATCAGAAGCGAAAAAATAATCGTGATGACAAGGGCCTGGTTGGACGGATAACCCAGCAGGCTGACCCGCAGGCCGCGCTGCAGCCGGTCGCCCAGAAAAGAGGCGGCCATCAGGATCACCGAAACCTTGGCCAGCTCCGAAGCCTGCAGGGAAAAACCGGCGATATAGATCCAGCGCCGGGAGCCGTTCACCACTGTCCCGATACCCAGCGTGGCCAGCAGCAGGAAAATGGTAACGCCGGCCACCACCATATAGAACCGGGGGCTCATCAGTTTTTTATAATTTATGTGGAAAGCCGTAGCCCAGAACACCAGCCCGCCTACGACAGCATAACCCAGATACCGGATCAGGAAATGATAGGGGTTCCCGGTCATGGCCTCCGCCCTGACAAAGCTGGCGCTGAACACATTGACGCAGCCGATGACCATCAGCAGGATCATCAGCGTAATAATGGCGTCTTTGGGATTTTCCCACAACATGAATCGTTCTCGCATAATGTATACTATATCCTCTTAACTGTAAGGAAAAAAGCAGAAACAGACATGACTGACAGGCAGGACGGTTACGCAAGGCCCTCCCTGTTTTATGCCGGCCGGATATTCTTCGGCGAACGGGTGGCGACCCGGCCGGAGTGTTCCGTGAACACCGCCGCGCAGTAGTTGATCGGCGTTCCCAGCGCGCTGAATTTCTTTTCGTATTCTGTCTGTACCTCGTTCAGGTAACCGCTGCGGTGCAGGTCATAGGAAAGCTCCCGGATCTCCATACCGAATTCTTTAAACTCTTCCACGGAAAAATCAAACAAATTCCGGTTGTCTGTTTTAAAAAACAGCTGCCCACCCACGCCCAGCAGCTTCAGGTACAGCCCCAGAAAGTTGCGGTGGGTGAGGCGCCGTTTGGCCTGTTTGGCCTTGGGCCAGGGGTCGCTGAAATTCAGGTACAGGGTTTTTATCTCTCCCGGCTCGAACCAGTCTTCCATACAGGCCGCGTCCGCATTTAAGATCACCATATTATCCAGCCCGGTTTCCATCGCCTTTCTGGCCGGGTAATAGGACACGTCGAACTGGGTCTCGATCCCGATGAAGGCCTTTTCCGGGTGCAGCGCAGCCATACCCGTAATGAAGCCGCCTTTGCCGCAGCCGATTTCCAGGCAGATCTCCCTGCCCGGGAACCGTTCCTGCCAGCGGCCTTTAAACTGCTCTATCTGTTCCCTGTACAAAAAGCCCGCTTCAATCACTTCGGGCATCGCCTTTTCTATCCAGGGCTTTTTTCGTAAGCGCATGGCAAAATTCCTTTATTCCCCGCGCGGCCGCCTTTCCGGCAACCTTCCGGAAACAGGGCCGGGCGCAGGGAAACGCTGCTTTCTGTTATTTCTTTTCTTTGGCAGGAGCCGGCCCCAGTTCGTATTTCTTCAGGTAACGGTACAGGGTAACGCGGCTCACATCCAGCATGGAGGCCAGTTTGGAAATATTCCCCCCTGCCGCCTTCCATACGGAGATAAACGAATCCTTGTCATACTTCCAGGATTTCTCCATGGTCTTGTCCACCGGCATTTTGATATCTTCCGCTTCGATAACGGTGCCGGGAACATGGAAGAAAGCCCGCTCGATAACGCCCTGCAGCTGTTTGATGTTGCCGGGCCAGCTGCAGCCGGTCAGCACTTTCAGCGCTTCCGGTGTCAGATGCTTCTGGGGCATGCTGTACTGGGCGCTCATTTCCGCCAGGATGTGGTTGGCCAGGACGGAAATATCCTTGACCCGTTCCCGCAGCGGCGGGATACGCATCACGGTATCCAGCACCATTTCATACAGTCTGCGGCTAAACAGCCCTTTGTCGGCCAGACGTTTCAGATTGCTGTCGCAGGCCGCAATCACACGGATATTCAGCTTTTTCCGCTCCCGTTCGCCAGGCACGGGCAGCCCGTCCTGCAACGCGTCAGCCAGCCTGTCGCCCAGTTCTATCGGCAGTTTTTCCACTTCGTCAATAAACAGGGTGCCGCCCATAGCCAGTTCCAGCTTTCCTGCCGCCGGCGGGTTTTCCCCGTCCCGCCTGCCAAACAGTTCTTCGGCCAAGGCTTTCGGGGAATCGTCCGTACATTTCACAACGATGAGAGGCGCCGCCGCTCTTGCGCTGGCCTGATGGATACCATGGGCCAGCCGCTGTTTGCCGGTACCCGGCTCGCCCTGCAGCAGGATATTGCAATCTGCCCGGGCAATCCGTGTAGCCTTATGCTGCAGTGCCAGGAATTCCGTCGTTTCCCCCACCATGCTGTACAGGCTGTACCGGCTGCTGTAACCGGTAGCGTGGGCAATGGTGGTTTTCAAATCCTCAATAGACATGGAAAGGATGACCGCCCCTTCCACGTTCCGGCCTACCTTGACCGGCAGGGTCGTCGTCACATCCTCATAGGTACGGTCCGGAGTGATCCAGGTTATTTCACGGCGGTAGGAGGGCTTCCCGGTCAGCGCCTGCCGCACCGGGATATGCTCATAATTCAGGAATACGTCTGCCAGGGAGTTTTTTCCGTCCAGACGCTTCTTCCCGTTTTCATTGCAATACTGTACCTTTTCGTCCCGGTTCAGCCAGAAGACGCTCACCGGCAGCTCGTTCAGGATCATCTTCTGCACGTTCCAGTAGACCAGCATCTCCAGATACCGCTCCACGGAATACTTCATGGTCAGCAACAGGGATAACAGCAGGTCATAGGGAAGCTCTCTCTGGTCCACGGAACAGAAGGACAGGATGTAGCGGATTTTTCCCTGCACACAGATGGGGGCGCTACAGGCATCTCCGTTATGGCTTTCCCGGATCCACATCTCCGGCCCGAACATCAGGAAGGGCACATTGTGTTCCCGGGCAACGCTGATGCTGGAGGTTCCTATATCGCTTTCCAGCACGCGCATCCCCTGGATATCGTCAATGACGCGCTGGAAAAAGGGCATGGCATAATTCTTGATCACATAGCCCTGGTCGTCGATCAGCAGCATGCTCAGGTTATGGGTGTTAAAATGCTGCTTGTTCTGTTCATACAGTCCGTCCACATACTCCACGATATGGGCGTGGGCTTTTTGGTGATCCAGTATCTGTTCCCGCGTCAGTCGGTTGATCCGTGGCATCGTTTCATGGGGCAGGCGCATCGCCCGGCAGCGCTGCCAGGAATCCGCCACCCACGGATGCACGTTGGGGTCGACGATGCCGTCGTCCATGAATTTATTGTAATATGCCGTCAGTTTTTCCTTGTTTCTTTTTTCACGAATCATTGCAGGTTTCCTCTCTCTCCCTGTTTTATCTGTATCAGCGGCTTGTCAGGATGCGGCGGGCCGTATAGTAACGCGGCCCCCAGTAGCTGTCGTTCAGGTTGCTGAGCATGATGCCTCTGGAACTGGTAGCGTTCCAGAACTGGTTATTGCCGGCGTAGATGCCCACGTGGGACGCGCCCGGCTCATAGGTTGTGAAGAAGACCAGGTCACCCGGCCGCAGGCTCTTTTTGGATACAAATTTGCCTTCCAGGGCCTGTGTATCCGCGGTACGCGTCAAGCGTATCCCGTTTTTTGCGAATACGTACTGCACATAACCGGAACAGTCGAAGCCGTTGGGTGTAGTCCCTCCGAAAACATAGGGCACGCCTTTGTACTGCGCCGCTGTTTTCAGGATCTTGGTACTGGCCACATTGCCGCCGTAATCCTTGGCTTCTGCCTGCCATTTCAGTTCTTCGTACGTTGCGTTATCCAGGTTGCCGGTTTCTTTCAGTTTGTATTTTTTCTGGAAGCTGCGAATGGACTTACGGGTGGTTTTGGTAAACTTGCCATCCGTTCCGCCCGGATCGTAGCCCAGCTTCTGCAGATACTGCTGCGCCTGCTTAATCTTCCAGCCCTTGTCTCCAACCTGGTATACGGATTTTTCCGGCGCCGGTTTCGCTGGCTTTTTGGCTTTCTCTTTCTTTGCCGGGGCGGCCGGTTTTGCCTGAGCAGGCTTCTTCTCCAAACCGGGAGGTTTGGTAGGCAGTCCGCCAGGTGTTGTTTTTACTGCAGGTTTGGGAACCTCCGTCTTTGGTGCTGTTTGCGTTGGCGGAGCCGCCGGTTTCGGCGCTTCTGCTTTCGGTGCAGCCTGTGTCGATGGCGTTGTGGGTTTCGGCGCTTCTGCTTTCGGTGCAGCCTGTGTCGATGGCGTTGCCGGTTTCGGTGCTTCCGTTTTCGGCGCTGCCTGCGTTGGCGGTGTTGCCGGTTTTGGTGTTTCTGCTTTCGGTGCAGCCTGTGTCGGTGGCGTTGCCGGTTTAGGGGCTTCTGCTTTCGGTGCAGCCTGTGTCGGCGGTGTTGAAGGCTTAGGCGCTTCCGCTTTCGGCGCAGTCTGTGTCGGCGGCGTTACCGGTTTGGGTGCTTCTGTTTTTGGCGCAGCTTGTGTTGGCGGCGTTGCCGGTTTGGGTGCTTCCGCTTTCGGTGCAGCCTGCGTTGGTGGCGTTGCCGGTTTATTCGCTGCCGGGGCATCAGCCGTTCCCGAAGGCTGCGGCTTTGTTTTCACCGCCACGTCCCCGGGCATGGTTTTTGGCACGGGCTGACCGCCTGTAATCTTCGAACCGTCTGCCCGGTGAGGCATGTTGGTTATCACCGGGGCCGCCAGCGCCTGCTGCGGTATCCACCCCAGGGCCATCGATATAAGTAACCCCGCGGTTACTGTTTTTGCAAGCTTTCTTTTAAATCCTCTATACTGCATATGAACCACATCAGATACACCGCTTTAAGCTGGTGTATCTTCTTTTCTCTTATTCTTAAATTAAATATTAATCAATATCTGTCGTCGTTGTAAACATCCCAGGTCTTTAACTTGTCCAGCTCCTCTGCTGCCATCTGCACCTCAACCAACAGGCGCTGCTTATCCTTCGGCAGGTTGCCGGCAAAATTGGCGTAATTGGAAACGTGATTGCTCCGGAATATGGTATGGCAATGCTCCGGCAAATGCACATTTTCCAGCATCAGATGCAGCTCATGCATCAGACCGCCGGGGGACAGGGGGTGGAATTCGCCACGCTCAAACTGGTCTTTCAGTTCGCTGCCCCGGTACAGCATCAGACACAGGGCACTCAACATGGTTGGCTGTATTGCGCTGATAGCTTTGGCCGTTTCCAGCGCGTGCCGCTCGCTGCCTTTGATGCCTGCAATGCCCAGAATGATCATGATGGAAAGCTTCATGCCCGCGGCAATCACACGCTGCCCGGCTTCAATGGACTGGGGACCGTCCACGCCCTTGTTCACCGCTTGCAGTGTAACGGAGTCGCCGCTTTCCATACCGTAATACAATAGCTTCAGCCCCGCTTCCCGCAGCTTTATCATGTCTTCCGGGGTTTTCCGCAGAATATCCTTGGGCGCAGCATAGGAAGAGACCCGCTGCAAATGCGGGAAATACTGCTTCAGCGCATGAAGGATGCGCAACAGCCGTTCCGTGCCCAGCACCAGCGCGTCGCCATCTGCCAGAAAGACGCGGCGCACGCCGTCCCGGTTATAGGAATAAGCCATGGCCATCTGCCGGGCGATTTCTTCATCAGTCAGCACCTGGAAGGGCACGCCCCGGTACATATTACAATAGGTACATTTATTATGGGCGCAGCCCCGGGTCACCCGCAGGATGAAGCTGTTGGCCTCGCTGGGGGGACGGAACACAGGCGTATCGTAATTATCAAAAAACACAAAAATCTCCTTCTCTGATTATCCCTCACCTATAGTTACAGTTTTTCAAAATTCATTGAGCAACTTATAACATTTAAAACACTTTGTTAAAACATTATATAACATTTTACAGTTCATTGTAAACTTTTTTACACTCATTTTTCATAAAGAGTTCAGAAATACGCCTGTGTTCACAAAAAAGACGTTTTTACGTGATAGTATGTGACAATAACAGGAAAATGTAATACAATTTTAAGGAGACGCTGATTAAATGAGTTTGCACGATGGCCGAGGGCTTTTTGCGACTGACAAGGAAATGGCCCGAAAGCGTAGCCTTAGCTACGTTGAGGGACATTGACGCAGTCAGTCACAAAAAGTACCGGTCTGCGTGTATACGAATTAATCAGTGTCTCCTTAAGAAACCGCTGATGAAAAAACCGGAGCACACCTATGAAGAAACTATGCGTGCTGTTGCTGCTGGCCTGCCTGATCCTGGCAGCAGCCTGCAGCAAACCGAAGACAACAGAAAAGAGCATCCGTCTGCAGGGCAAAACCGAAGCTGTCTTATACACAGTCAAAGCACCCGTGGACGGGGAAATCCGCGGCCTGATCCTGGACACCGGGGAACGCATCCGCAAGGGCCAGCCTTTATTCGGGCTGGGGACCCAGGACGAAAACCCGGAAGTGGAAAAAGCAGCTACCGAGCTGGCCAAATCACAGGCACGGCTGAACAACGCGTCCCAGGGGAACAGTGAAGCCAGCCGCGCTTCTGCCGCTGCCGTCCTGCAAAGCGCACGGAACGAAGTACAGAGCGCCGAGCAGAATTACAACAAAATGCAGCGCCTGTACAAGGTTGGCGGCATCAGCCGCAACCGGATGGAGCAGGCCCAGCGGGACCTGGAAAGCGCCCGGGCCGGTCTGGCCGCCGCCCAGGCCCGTTACGAGCAGGTCAGCCGCGCTTACACACCGGAAGAGCTGGCAGAAATGGAACAGCAGGTGCAAAAAAACCGGACTGCCTACGACGCCGCCATCCTTACCGTGGAAGGCAGCGAAATCGTCAGCCCCTCCACCGGCATCGTCCGGCAGATCTGGGTCAAAAACGGCGAAGCGGTTAAAAAAGAACAGCCCGTTATGCAGATTCTGTCTGCTACGGACTGCACCATTATAATCAATTCCAAAATCGTGGACCCCCGGCTGACGGAAGGCATGGAAGCCAGTGTAACCGTTACCGGAAACAAAAAGGCCTTCCCCGCCGTCATCCGGAAAATCGAGAATAATACGCTGACACTGTTCAGCAGCCAGAAACCGGAAGAACTGGCGGAAGGAACAACAGTGGAGGTCACGTTTGCGTTAAAGGGGAGCTGATGCATTCGTTAGCGTTGCGTGCTTTCCTTTTTGATTTTTCTTTTGCGTTGCGCGGTTGCCTGCTTTCTATCAATGGCAAAACTATCCTTGCATTCGCTCGTAACCGATCATTTTGGGCATCCTGAAATGTTGTTGTTCTTTGGTGTTGCCAAAACGGCAAAAATGTGCTAATATTCTATCGTAACTTATGAAGCTGAATTGCTTCCCCCGCGGGCATAGTTCATCGGTAGAATGAAAGCTTCCCAAGCTTTAGAGGTGGGTTCGATTCCCATTGCCCGCTCCATAAAAATCAACTCCTGTCAAGCTGGCAGGAGTTTTGTTTTTCCAAAGATGTTTGTAATTAAGTTATCAGTTAGCTAAGGAATAAGTAACCCACCAAAAAGCCACTGTATCCGTGTTCGTGCAAGTGCGCTCTTAAAACACACCCAGCACCTGGAACAGCACGACCCAGCAAAACAGCGTGATGCTGGAGAACGCAGAGGTCAGCACCACACTGCTGCCTGCCAGTTCCGCATTGCTGCCCAGCTGCTGTGCCATGGCAAAGCTGGCCACCGCGCAGGGCGTCGCGAAGATACAGATCAACGTCACAAAATCAACACCCCGGAAGCCCATGAAATATGCTGCGCCCAATACCAGTGCCGGTATCACAACAAGACGGCCCAGCACGACGATCGCCAGATTGCGTTTTTCTTTGCTGAGTTCCCCGAACTGAAACGAAGCGCCTAAAATGATCAGAGCCACCGGCGACGTACAGAAGGAAATCTGGCGGATGGGTTTTAAGACCGGTTCCGGTATCGCGATGCCCAAAAGCATACACGCCGCTCCCAAAATGGCGCCCACGATCATGGGGTTTTTCAGGACAGTCACCAGCGTTTCGCCCAGGGAAAAACGCCCCCCTCCCCGGAAGCTTTCCAGGAAAAAGATGCTCACCGTATTATAAATGGGCGAAATGAAGGCGATCATCATCGTGGGAACCGCAACAGCTTCTGCTCCGAAAATGTTCTCCACCAGCGGGATGCCCAGCAGCACATAATTACTCCGGAACAGTGCCTGCAGCATAGCGCCCCGGGACCTGTTATCATTCTCCACCGTACATACCACAACAGCGGAAATTAGCAACACGATAAACAAAGAGGCAATAGTAAATGAGAGCAGTCTCGGGCGCAACGCGGTAGCGATTGTCGTTGTGTACATGTTATAAAACATCATGCAGAAGAAGAACACCTTGAAAATCATGGCGTTAACGTGCTTCAGTTCTGTATCTGTCAGCATCTTCTGCCAGCGGACGCAAATGCCCACCCCGATCAGAAGGAACAGGGGGATGATGGCTTTCACCGCAATAATCAGATGTTGTTCCATACTTTTATATCCTTACAATCTAAAAAACAAAATTTACCTGGTTTTATTTCCTTCAGGGTACGCCGGCCAGCCTTGCTTTTGTACCCATCTTGGTAAAGAGAAACGTATGAAGCGCCGAAACAGGAAGATGGCTTTGCCTTCGTACCTCTCCTGGTAAAGTAGTATCATTGTACCACTAAAATTTCCCTGCCCGCAATATGCATCGGAACTTTATTTTTCTTCCATTATGTGTTATAAAGTTTTTAACAGAATGATTTTTCGGAATACATATTTCATTGTATGATCCGCGTTCATAATTATATAATTTACCTTATTACTATATAATTCACTTTCATACGATCCATAACATCAGGAGATGGACAATATGCTAATCGAAAATTTCCTCCCCGATATGTTCAGCAAGGAACCGCTGTATCTGCAAATCGGGCAGTTCATTAAGCAGCAGATCCGCTCCGGCCAGCTGCCGCCGGGAACAAAACTGCCCTCCATTCGCCATCTGGCCGCCGCCCTGCAGATCAGCCGGACCACGGCAGAGACCTGCTACACCCAGCTCATGGCAGAAGGGTTCTTGGAAAGCCTTCCCCAAAAAGGCTATTATGTGGCGGATTTGCTTCTGTCCCATCCCAGGCCTGCCAAAACAAATAAAACCAAAACAAACCCTGCCGCCCGTTACGATTTTGCCAACAATTACGTTGACGCCACCACTTTTCCCGCTGCTTTGTGGCGCCGTCACGTCAGCCGGGCGCTGCGAGACAAGGAACTGTTAAGCGGCTACGGCGACCCCCAGGGCGAACTGCTGCTGCGGCAGGTGCTGGCAGAATACAGCCAGGTCAGCCGCGGCGTGCTCTGCACACCGGAGCAGATCGTCATCGGCGCGGGAATTCAGAGCCTGCTGGAGATCCTTGCCGCTGTTTTGCAGGATACGGTATTCCAAAAGAAGGACGACGCCGGCGCAACCGCGTCTTCTATTGCGCCCACACTTGCCACTGCGCCCGTGACTTCCACTGAACCCATGACCTCCATTTCATCCACGCCTTCCATTGCGTTGGAAGAACCAGGCTTCCCCCAGGCAGAGGAAATCTTTAAACGAAAACAGTGGAAGACTCATCATTTTGCCATTGAAAACCTGAACACAGAACTGCCCCCGGTCTTATATGTCAGTCCCTCCAACCCGTACAAGGGCCGCTCCCTTACACCGGAACAGCGGCGCAACCTGATCCGCTGGAGTGTGGATCGCAAGACATACATTCTGGAAGACGATTACAATGGGGAATTCCGTTATTTCTCCACACCGGTCACTTCCCTGCAGGGAATGAGCAACGGGGATTACATCATTTACCTTGGCTCTTTCTCCCGCCTGCTGCTTCCCAGCCTGCGTCTGAGCTACGCGGTACTGCCGTCCACGCTGCTGCCGGCTTATGAAAAAATCAAAAGACTGTACAACCAGACCTCCAGCACCATCGAGCAGCTGGCACTGGCTTATTTCATCAAGGAAGGCAGCCTGCGCCGCCACGTCAAAAAGCTGAAACACCTTTACAAAGAAAAAAATACGCTGCTGCGGCAGTGTCTCAGCCGGTATTTCGGCGGCAGGGTCCAGATCCTGTCCTACGAATCGGGCCTTCACATGCGGATCGCCGTTCAAAGCCAACTTGCTTCCACTGAACTGGCAGAGAAAGCTCTGGCAGTTGGTATCAGGGTCATCCCTGTTAAAACAGAAACGCCGCTCCCAGAGCTTCTGTTCTCTTTTGCCGGCATCCAGTCCCAGGACATTGAGCCAGCCGTAAAACTCCTGAGCAAATGTTGGAAGTAAAAGCCTGCAAAACTTCACATTCCGTAAAAAAGACCTGCATCAGACTTTTCCTTTTGTCTGATACAGGTCTTATTTTTATTATAAGGAAACACTGATTAAATGAGTTCGTTCGATGGCCGAGGGGTTTTTGCGAATGGCAAGGAAATGGCTCGAAGACGCAGCCGAGCTGCGTCAAGAGACAGTGACGAAGCCATTCACAAAAACTCCCGGGAAGCGTGCGGACGAATTAATCAGTGATTCCTTAACTCTCTTATCCCAGCAGCAGTTTGTCACTGGTCACGTCTCCGCCGGCAGCTTTTTCAAACATGGCCAGAAGGTCCCTGATTTTCAGGTTCTTCTTTTCTTCGCCGTCCACATCGATCAGCACCCGACCTTCATGCATCATCACCAGGCGGTTGCCAAAACGTAATGCGTCACGCATGTTGTGAGTGATCATCAGCGTTGTCAGGTTATCCCGTTCTACGATGGTATCCGTCAGCTCCAGCACTTTCTCTGCTGTTTTCGGATCCAGTGCCGCCGTATGCTCATCCAGCAACAGTAATTGCGGTTTCTTAATCGTTGCCATCAGAAGGGTCAGGGCCTGCCGCTGGCCGCCGGAAAGCAAACCCACATGGGCGGTCATCCGGTCTTCCAGCCCCAGGTTCAGCGACTTCAGCATTTCATAAAACCGTTCATGCTGTTCGCTGTTACTGCTCCACTTCAGTCCGGGGAACTGTCCCCGCCGTGATGCGATGGCCAGGTTTTCTTCTATCATCATACCGGCCGCCGTCCCCAGCATGGGATCCTGGAACACCCTGCCGATATAACGCGCCCGTTTATGCTCAGGTTCTTTGGTAATATCCACGCCGTCAATGATGACGCGCCCCTTATCAATGGGCCAGACCCCGGCAATGGCATTCAGCAGGGTGGACTTGCCGGCCCCGTTGCTGCCAATCACCGTTGTAAAATCACCCGGCTTCAGATGCAGGCTCGTATCCACAAGAGCCTGTTTCTCATTGATGGTTCCGGGGAAAAATGTTTTATAAATATGCTCTACACGTAACATCAGCGCGCCGCCTTTCTGCCCTTAAGCTTCTCCTTGATCAGCGGCATGGACAAGGCAATCGCCACCAGCACAGAAGTAAAGAGCTTTAAGTCATTGGGCGGCATGCCCATCTGCAGTACTACGGCGATAACGATACGGTACACCACGGAACCCAGCACCACGGAAACCAAACAGTTTTTAAAACTGCGGGTCCCGAACAGCACTTCGCCGATTATGACCGACGCCAGGCCGATAACAATGGTGCCCACGCCCATGCCAACATCCGCAAAGCCGTTGTTCTGACCAACCAAAGCACCGGAAACGGAAATCAGGGCGTTGCTGATGATCAGCCCCAAAATAATGGTCATATGCGTGTTCACACCCTGAGCCCGGATCATCTGCTGGTTGAAACCGGTGGCGCGAATGGCAGCGCCGATTTCCGTACCGAAGAACCAGTACATAGCGATGACAACAATCAGCGTCGCCGCCAGCCCAACCACAAAAGTAGTGTATGCATTATTCAGGCCAAGTGCCTCCTGGGTGAAGGAAAACACCGTATCCACACCCAGCAAAGATAAATTGGCCTTACCCATGATGCGCAGATTTACGGAATACAGGGCGATCATAGTAAGGATGCCTGCCAGCAGCGCCGGGATTTTCATTTTGGTAGTGAGGAACCCCGTTACCGCTCCTGCTATCATACCTGCCACAGCCGCAGCCACAATCGCAGTACCGACACTGTGACCGGATGCCATCAGCGTGGCCGCCGTAGCCGCCCCCAGCGGAAAGCTGCCCTCGCAGGTCAGGTCCGCCAGATCCAGCACACGAAATGTTACATATACGCCAAGGGCCATGACGGCCCACAACAAACCTTGTGCCACAGTGGACACAGCCAGGTTATTCATAAAACATTGACCTCGAATCTCCAGATAAACTTTAGGGAACACGGAGCAATTTTGATTTCGTAAAAACACGAAATGCATCAGCGCTCCGCGCATATCCCGTACAAAAAAGGAACGGATCCGTTTGTTACGACGGATCCGGCCCTGCCTTTCACCATCAGATCTGAGGAACTGTTTATCAATCTCTCTTCACAGTTCCGTTTACATTCAAACAGATTACTTAATGACTTCTGCGCCCTTCAGCAGCTCTGCCGGAATCTTGATGCCCAGCTGATCGGCTTTCTTCTGGTTGACAACAGCCTTGAACTCTTTCTGGGAGCGGATCGCCATATCCTGGGGTTTCGCTTTGCCGTTCAGGATCTCGGCCGCCATGGCGCCGGTCTCTTCGCCCAGCATGTAATAATCAATACCCAGCGTAATCAGGCCGCCGGCTTTCACTTCGCCAGGTTCCGCACAGATAACCGGCAGCTTGGCTTCGTCGGTAACCTTGCACAGGGTCGGCATAGCGGAAGCCATGATATTATCCGTAGGAATATACAGGGCGTCAACCTTGCCGATGAGGCTGTGGGCAGCCTGCTGGATATCGTTAACGGTGGAAACCGTAGCTTCTTTGATCGTCAGGCCTTTCGCCGCCGCTTCTTTTTTCAGGATTTCAACCTGGATTTGGCTGTTCACTTCGCTGGAGCAGTAAATGACGCCCACGTTCTTGGCAGTGGGAACCACTTTCTGCAGCAGTTCGACCTGTTCCTTGATGGGGTTCATGTCCGTGGTACCCGTTACGTTGGTGCCCGGTTTCGCATTGTCCTTCACCAGTTTCGCGGATTTATAATCGGTAATGGCCGTGCCGACGATAGGAATATCCTTCGTCGCGTTGGCTACAGACTGTGCGGAGGGGGTAGCGATCGCACAGATCAGGTCAACTTTGTTATTGACAAACCGGTTGGCAATGTTCTGCAGGTTGGACTGGTCAGCCTGGGCATTCTGCCGGTCAAAGGTGATGTTCTTCCCTTCTTTGAAACCGTTTTTAGCCAAACCGTCTACAAAGCCTTTATTTGCAGCATCCAGGGCAGCGTGTTCTACCAGCTGGACAATACCTACATTAAATTTCTTCTCCGCCTTCGGCGCCGGTTTCTTGTCGCCGCCGCCACAGCCTGCCACACCTACTGCCAGGGCCAGCATCAGGGCCGCCGTCAATGCTTTCACTTTAGAACCGGATAATTTAAACATTTCCCTCATTTCCTTCCCAATATTTTAATTTATACAGTTACAAGCAGTAACAGCTAAATGTCATATGATTTATGGTTGCATCATACTTATAACTATACAGAGTATATTATAAGCGGAAAAGCCAATAAAGTAAATAGCTTTTACATAAATCCGTGCTATTATTTGCCGCAAATTACTATTTTTTATAAAAAAGCTGTTAAAAAAGTAACGGTTACGCCTCTGCCAGCGTGCAAACGCATTTAATCAGCGTCTCCTAAAAAGAACTCTTGCAAATCCGGCTCATTCATACTATATTAAATGTAGGTGCTTATTAAATGCTGGCGCAGATGTGCCTGCCGAAAAGCAAATTGTGTATAAGTTGCAAAAACAATTTATTCATTTTAGGAACCACGGATTAAGAAAGGATGGTACTCTATGCTGAAACGGATTTTACTCTGCCTCACCGTTTTAATGCTGTTCACCGCCAGCGCTTTCGCGGAAAACTGGACCTACCTGGGACGTTACGCAGCAAAAAACAACCCCTTTTATGAAAAAACGACGGACGCGCTGATCCTGAACCACCTGTTCCCCTATACAAACCAGTCAACGAGGGACCATCAGCTCTACGATGTCTATTACTTCCACGACCACAGTTACGATGTCCGGCAGGTGGATGAGGTCGTTAACCTGATTACGGTTCCCATCAAAGCGGCCATCGTTCCCCTGAACATTTACGGAAAGCCCATGGAGAGCAACGGCGTGTTCTGCGGACAGATTTATTCCGATGTCAATATCACCAACGCAGGTGTCTTCGAAGTCCGGCCTGTTGCGTTTTCCATTATGGACTCCGTAAGCAAGAAGATCATCTTCCAGGCCACTGGCGAAATGCAGGGACAGATTCTCATCGCTGACTCCGCCGCACAGAAGATCGTCGCCGTTACCGGTCCCCACAAAGATTGGAAAGACACCATCGGCGGCATGCCTCTGTCCATGTTCATGCAGCAGCAGTGAAGGCAGACGCTTTAACAACTGGTCAATGCCAAATGATACAGAAGGCTGAAGTTAATGCAGCATGCCTTCATTTATCACAAAGAACTTACATCGTAAAGAGGATTTGTTTTTTATCATGGATACAGAAATCATCAAACAGCTGGCTATCCTGATTATCGGCTTTACCCTGCTGGTAAAAGGAGCCGACCTGTTTGTGGACGGTGCCTCCGGCATCGCCAAGAAGTTTGGCATTTCGGAGCTGATCATCGGGCTCACCATCGTGGCCATGGGTACCAGCGCGCCGGAAGCCGCGGTCTCCATTGCCGCCGCTACGAAAGGCAGCGCCGGCATCTCCATCGGTAACGTCATCGGCAGCAACATCATGAACATTTTTATTATTCTTGGCGTTGTGGCCGCCATCGTGCCGTTAAAGATAGAGCGCTCCACCGTCCGTTACGAAATGCCTTTTACCATCATCGTAACGGTTCTGTTTGTAATGCTGGGCAGGGACGGCCTTATCACCCGTCTGGACGGCGCCATCTTATGGGCAGGGCTGTTGCTTTACACAGCGTATCTGCTGCGCCAGGCAAAACAGAAACCGGAAGAGAGTTCTGCGCAAGCCAATGCAGACAACAACAAAACAAAAGAAGCAGGTTCGTCCGAATCGCCTTCCATCTGGAAGCTCATCGCCTTTACCATCGTGGGCCTGGCAGTGATTCTGGTCAGCAGCGATTATGCCGTGGACGCCGCTGTCGCCCTGGCCAAAATCTTCAACATCAGCGACCGGGTCATCGGCCTCACCATTGTAGCACTGGGCACCTCGCTGCCGGAGCTGGTAACCTCCGTCACGGCAGCCCTCCGGGGTAACGGAGACCTGGCCGTCGGAAACGTAATCGGCAGCTGCATCTTTAACCTTTTGTTTGTGTTAGGCACTTCTTCCCTGATCATGCCCATCCCCTGCGCGCCCAATTTCCTCTTCGATGCATACGTGGCGGTAGGAGCCACCGTCCTGTTGCTGTTTTTCGGCTACACCCACATGAAGATCGTACGCTGGGAAGGCTTGCTGCTTTTGGTGTGTTACGCAATCTACGCTTACGTGGCGCTGGTGTAGAACGACAAGGTAATATCCACCCATTGTTTCCAAATAAAAAAGCTGGATTGAAGCAACTGCATCTGCACAACTTCAGTCCAGCTTTAAACATTTCTTAAAAAATATCTTAACAATAGAAGAAGCCGCAGTCGGGAATATGATATGCTCCCTCTATGAGAGACAGTGAAAAAATAAACTGTTACTCATAGGGGGAGTTTTGTTATGTCACACAAGGTGAAGTTAGAAGCAGAGGAAAAAGCGAGACTGGTTAGGAAGTGTTTAAGAGAAGAACTGAGTTGTACGGAGGCAGCCCGACAAGCTGATGTAGATCGCGAGACAATAAAAAACTGGATTCGATGGTATGAGGAAGAAGGAATCAACGCATTTTTATCAAGAAAGAACAGCAGCTATTCGGAAGCATTGAAACGAGAAGCAGTAGCGGACTATTTGGCAGGGAGAGGAAGTCAGGATGCAATTTGTCGAAAGTACAAGATACGCAATAAATGCCAACTTCAAACCTGGATAAAGGTGTATAATGACCATGGGGACTTCAACTCCAGAAAAGCATCAGGAGGAGGGATCTTCATGAAGCAAAGGCGAAGCACAACACAGGAAGAGCGGTTACAAATCGTCAAAGAGTGCCTGGAAAGCGGACGGAACTATGGCGAGATGGCGCTCAAGTACCATGTGAGCTACCACCAGGTACGCACATGGACGTTGCGGTTTGAAGAACTCGGAGAAGCCGGTTTAGAGGATCGGCGAGGAAAACGAAAGAGGAATCAGACGCCGAGGACAGAGCTGGAAGCGGCACAGATTGAGATAGAACAGTTAAAGCACAAACTGTATCTGGCCGAGATGGAGCGAGATTTGTTAAAAAAATTGGACGAGATAGAGAGGAGGGATGCCTTTCGCAAGTAAGACAGGGACATATATACCGAGCTGTATGGGAGTGTCACGAAGAGAAGGGATATCCGATTGAAGAAGCCTGTACGATCCTACATATCTCACGGGCAGCATATCACAGATGGGCATCCGGCAAAATGAGCAGCCGGACTGCCGAAAATGTGAAGATTGCCGAAACGGTAGAACAGATTCACAGGAAAAGCCCGGATAAAGGTTACCGGCGCATCAATGACGAGCTGCGGCATGACTATGGAATTTACGTCAATGACAAGCGTATCTTGCGCATTTGCCGTGTTATGGGTATTAAGTCCACGATTAAGTATAACCATCGCGGTTGCACGAGGCAGGCAAAGAATCCGCAGTATCTGGCCGAGAATCTTTTGAACCGCCAGTTCTATGCGGAAAAGCCCAATGAGAAGTGGCTCACCGATGTAACCGAGTTCAAATGGTATGAAGGGATAAAAGTACACAAGATATATCTCTCCGCTATACTCGACCTCTATGACCGCCGCATCGTTTCTTATGTCACGGGTGATTACAATGACAATTCTCTGGTATTCAAGACATTTGACAGAGCCGTAAAGGACAATCCCGAAGCACATCCTTTGTTTCATAGTGACCGGGGGTTCCAATATACAAACCGGATCTTTCACCACAAGCTGATGAAAGTCGGCATGACACAGAGCATGTCACGCGTGGCTCATTGCATCGATAACGGTCCGATGGAGGGATTTTGGGGTATTCTCAAACGGGAACGCTACTATGGAAAACGATTTGCCAGCAAAAAGGAGCTGGTCGATATGATTGAGAACTACATCCGTTATTACAACAACCAACGTGTACAGCGCAATCTCGGTATCCTTACCCCAATAGAAAAACACAACCTGTATTTAGCGGCATAAAAAACCGCAAATTCTGGTCAGATGCTTTAGCAGCCAACCGGAATCTGCGGTTACCACAGCGTCGAAGCGCTGTGAAATATTTTTTAATTATTTTACTGTCTACTTGACGGGGAGCGGTTCATTATTCCACGGCTGTTTTGTTATAATTAAGTGAATCAATGTTAATCGTACAAATCGCTGTTCAGATCATTTCCGTTTAGTATTGACAAACGAAAAGA
>CAJODT010000015.1 GCA_905233365.1 uncultured Succiniclasticum sp. | reverse complement strand
TAATTCTGTTTTAAATTTAGGAAAGCGTTTTTGAGTCAGGTTGGTAATTTGAACAAACGGTATTGTCCTTGTTTTTTGCTATTATTGTATTTGGCCGGGGTAGTTGTTTCCCCGGTTTTTGTTTGTTATTTTGTTGTGCTGACTGCTGCAGTTTGCTGATTGTGGAGATTGCTGAAAACAGAGAAACTTTAAAAATTATCTTGCTTTTCCCTCTATCTTTTTCATTGCATTTCTGTTATAATAATATGGCAAATTTTAAAGTGGGTGCGTGTGTGCTGTTGGCATAAACGGGCAGGCAGATGTACCTGCGTTTTGTGATTACAATCAGTGTGTCTCGCTGAAACGTTCACGCGTATTGGAGGGAGTTTTTTGAAGAATAAGGAAATCTGCCGGGAGACCACCGTCCGGGGTACCAATAAGATGTACCTGGCGTATCTGGCCCTGCTGGCGATCTGCTGTAGCTGGGCTTATGAAGGGTTCCGCTTTAACAGCACCGGCATGATCAGTCCCATGGGTATGGGGCTCAATTTTCTCTGGCTTGGCTTATGGATCTGGAAGGTGTATTACCGCTACGAGATCATCCTGCGCCAGAATGAACTGGAGATTGTGACCATCGGTTTGTGGAAACAGGGAAGCTACATTGTGGACCTGAACAAAACGGAAAGCTTTGCCCAGCATTACCGGCATGACTTTTTCCGCCGTACCCGCATCAGGCACTATATCCACCGCTACAACATGGCGGATGCCAATCCTACCCGCATCCTGGCGTTTAAAGAGGGCAAGGGGCTGGCGGCAGTCATCTTCTGCTGCAGTGATGAGTTCTTAAAGGAACTGGTGCGGCTGATGCCCGACAGGTATCTGGAGTTTTAAGGAGTAACTATTATGGTTGATTTATCAACGGTGCCGAGCCAGGCGCTTGCCAGCCGGATCATGACCGTATTTTTTCTGTCATTTTTTGTTTTCATGGCTACGGCGTGGATCCTGGGCGCTAAAAGGAAAGAGGAGTGGTTCAAGCGCCGCACCAAATACACACTGCTGAACCGGCGGGGTATTTTCGGGGAGTATATGAATTTCGGTTATCCCCGGACCTGGCAGGGGCTGCTGGTAGCCCTGGGCATGTATGGGCTGATCTTTGCCATTGCGGTAGGGTACATTTGCTTTTGGCCGTATACATGACAGGGATTGGTATTTGGTAACAGAATACGTTTTGCAAAGAACCCAGGCATAACGATCCGGCAGGTTTGCGGTTTGCTGTTATAGGCTTAACATGCCGAGGGTTGAAAGGATAAAGGAGTTTGTAAGTGATTAAAGGGACAGTAACCGAGACCCACGGCGAACGCGCCAAGGTCCGGGTAAATTTTAAGGAGACCACCGAGCGGGGCCTGCGGGCTTATATTGATTGCTGGAATCCCATCAGCGCCCACCCGGGGGACAATGTTATAATTGATTACCGCAAGGTAGATGAAAAGAAGGCAAAGTGGTTCCAGATCGCCCTGCCTATTTTGTGTCTGGCAGCCGGCGGCATCTTCGGTCATGCCCTGGCCGGGTTTTTCCAGATGGATTTCTGGTTCTGGCCTTTTGTGGCCGGCAGCGTGGTAGTATGGTTGTTCGTTGCCTACAATTATATTAAGATTTTCCGCCGTGACGCGATCAGCAAAAAGGAACAGCTTACCGTGACGGAGATCGAGCCTCCGGAGTTCGTGATCAACACAGATGAGGAAATGGAGGAGCTGGCGGAAAAACCGAAATCGTTTTTGTATAGTGGAAGGTAAGGCCTGTACGGGAATCGTTTGCATAAGCGAAGCGTGCACCCGCAGGGCGCGAGGAACTGTTCATTAAAGAAGGTCTAACAATTTGGGCAACAATACTTTACATATAACAATGCGACGCGGGTTACGCCCGAAGCGTTAGCTGAGTGTTATGAAAACGGTTCCCGTACAGGGAATTGATATTATAAAACGAAAAGGAGTTGATTTTTTGTCAGATTTTAAAATTAAAGAGATGAGCGAAGAGGACCGACCCCGGGAGCGGCTGTGCAGCAAGGGGGCCGAGGCCCTGTCCAACGCGGAGTTGCTGGCAATCCTGATCGGCAGCGGTACGAAGGAACGTTCCGCCCTGCGTATCGCAGAAGAGATGACCCGGAACGAAGGACTGTACCGACAGGTGGCCCGCTGGCACAGGGTACAGGAATTTAAGCACATCAAAGGGCTGGGCAATGCCAGGGCTGCCCGCATTTTAGCCGCTATGGAACTGGGAAGGCGAATAGCCTGCGCATCAGCGATTGACTCCGAACACATCACCTCGCCGGGTGACGGAGCGCAATACCTGATGGGCAGACTACGCAACGAAACACATGAAAAGTTTGTAGTTCTGCTGTTAAATACGAAGAACCGGATCATTAAAACAGAGCAGATCGCGGAAGGGTCCCTGACCAGTGCCGTGGTGCATCCCCGGGAGGTGTTTGCGCCTGCGGTGACAGCCCACGCAGCCAGTATCCTGGTGGCTCACAACCATCCGTCAGGGGATCCGTACCCAAGTACGGAGGACCGCAATCTGACCCAGGCCCTGGAGGAAGCAGGCAATGTGCTGGGCATTCCCCTGTTAGACCATCTGGTCATCGGGGACGGACGGTATTACAGCTTCAAGGAGCACGGGGATCTGTAGGTTGATTTTGTTTATGCATTTGAGATATGGGGTGAAAGCAGTATGTTCAGCTTATTCAGCAGATTTTCCCACGATCTGGGAATCGATCTTGGCACCGCCAACACGCTGGTGCATTGCAAGGGGAAAGGCATTATTATCCGCGAGCCTTCCGTGGTCGCTGTGGACAGCGAGACCAATGAAGTGCTGGAGATCGGTGCGGAGGCCAAGCAGATGATCGGCCGCACACCGGGCAACATCATTGCCATCCGTCCCATGAAGGACGGGGTCATCGCGGATTTTGACATCACCCAGTCCATGCTGAAGTATTTTATTCATAAAGCCATCGGTTTCCATTCCCTGGTGCGGCCCCGAATCGTTGTGGGTGTACCCAGCGGTGTAACGGAAGTGGAGAAGCGCGCTGTTGTGGATGCGGCTATCCAGGCGGGGGCAAGAGAAGCGTACCTGATTGAGGAACCTATGGCTGCTGCCATCGGTGCCGGCCTTCCGGTGCAGGAGGCTACCGGCAGCATGGTGGTAGATATTGGCGGCGGCACCTGTGAGGTGGCGGTCATCTCTCTTGGCGGTATTGTTGTTTCCCGTTCCATCCGTACCGGCGGGGACGCTATCGACGATGCCATTTCCCGTTATATCCGCAAGACCTTTAGTCTGCTGATTGGGGAACGTACGGCAGAACAGATAAAGATTACATTAGGCACAGCCATGTTTGTAGATAACCCGGATACCATGGAGATCCGGGGGCGGGACCTGGTCAGTGGTCTGCCCAAGAACCTGACGATCAATGCCAACCAGGTCTGCACCGGCATTGGGGAACCAGTGGCGAATATCGTGGATGCGGTGCGTAATACGCTGGAGCGGACGCCGCCGGAACTGGCGTCGGACATCATTGATCACGGCATTATCATGACAGGCGGTTCTTCCCTGCTGCGGAACCTGGATAAGCTAATCAGCAAGGAGACAGGCATGCCGGTGTATGTCAGCGACGAGGCGCTGGCCTGCGTGGTGCTGGGTACTGGCATCTGCGTGGAAAATATTGATACCTATAAGAAAGGCTTTATGGCGTCCGGCAGCAAGCTGTAAGAAAATAGTTGCCGGATGGATAAAAGATTATGAAAAAACAGCAGTTTGTGACAGTGCTAGCAGTGCTGGGGCTGTTTGCCTGTATGGTACTGGCGGTACACCAGCGGTGGCGTTTCCCGTTGGTGAACGCAGGTGTGAATACCGTGCTGCTGCCAGTGAATGCGGTGGTCCGTCAGTTCAGTGATGCGGTTGCTTCGTTTCGTGACAGCCAGAGGCTGAACGCTACGCTGCAGGAAGAAAACCGCCAGCTGAAGAAAGAGCTGGATAACCTTCGCAGTGCAGAATACCGTTTAAAGCTGCTGGAAACAGAAAATAAAGAACTGCAGGCCATGGCAGGCTATAAACAGCAGCGTGCGGAACTGACCCTGCTGCCGGCCCGTGTAATCGGGGTGAGCCTGGGGGACCTGCATGAGTTTTTCTTTTTGGATAAGGGCAGTGCCGACGGGGTGCGGCCGGACATGGTGGTGACTACCAGTGAAGGCGTGGCCGGTGTGGTAGACCAGGTCTACCGTCATTACGCCCGGTTCATGCTGATTTCTGCCAGCCAGTCCCGTATGGGCGTTAAAGTGCTGCGCCGGGAATCCAGGGCTGTAGGTGTATTGACTGGACTGGGCCCGAACCGTTCCCTGCTTCAGGCAGAGTATTTTGGCCGGGATGACGATGTGCGGCCCGGGGATATGCTCGTTACAAGTGGAATTGGAGGCAAATATCCGTCAGGGTTGTGCATCGGTACGGTAAGCAGCGTGGAAGCGGATGTGACCGGCCTGCAGAAGTTGGCGCAGATTGAGCCGGCGGCTGACCTCGCCCACCCGGACAGGGTATTTATTATTTTACAGGAAGATGTAAAACGGCGTATCGAAAAGGAAATAAAGGAAGAAGCCGGGGAGGCCAAACCATGAGGATGTGGTCATGGATTGCCGCAGCGTTTGTTGTTCTGGTGTTGCAGACGACTTCTTTGGGTTTTTTCGGGGGCAATCTGTTTTTCGACTTGCCCTTGCTTTTTATTTATAGTATAGGATTATTTTACGGAGCCCGCTCGGGTTTGCTATGCGGGCTCGCTTTTGGGCTTTTGCAGGATATCTCTTCGCCGACGGTGTTCGGTTTTTATCTGCTGACCCGTGGGTTGGTGGGCTATGGCATTGGCAGCATCAAGGAAATGATCTTTAAGAACAATTACGGTTATCATGTGCTGATCGTAGGCGGCCTCAGTCTGATTTTGCGTGTGCTGTATGCTGTACCGGCAATTTTGCTGAGCGGTTTTGGGAGAACGGCATTTGTCCTGTATCTGCAGGATACGCTGCTGTATTGCCTGGGAAATATGCTGCTGGCGCTGCCGGTTATGCGTATCCTGCTTGCGTTATACCGGTGGGTGGCCGAAGAGGATCTGACATATTGAAACTGACAGGATATATATAAATGAAAGGTTTGACGTTTCGGCATGTGCCGGGACATATGAGCTGAAGTTGAAAGGGTTATTGCGTTGCTGAACCAAACTTCCGGGAATCGGTTAAAAGAGATGCTTGCAGTGGCGCTGGCCGTTTTTCTGGTTTTGGGAGGGCGGCTGGCCTGGCTGCAGCTTTATAAAGGGTTATATTATGGCAAGCAGGCCGACGGCAACCGGATGCGCAGTTCGGTGATCATGGCGCCCCGGGGGCGGATCATGGATGTGCACGGCAAGGTGCTGGCAGACAGTTCACCGGGGTATGTGCTGAGTCTGCAGGCAGGTCATTCCTTTTCGGATACGGAAGCGAACCTGCTGGCTCATTTGCTGCAAATGCCGCCGGACGTGATACGGAAAAAGGCTGACAGGGCGGCCAATACTTATGAACAGATCGTGGTGAAAGGTGAACTGACACCCCGGGAAATCACGTCCCTGGAAGAACACCTGAAGGACCTGCCGGGTATTTCTCTGGACCTGCAACCCATGCGGCATTACCTGTACGGCGAGTCGGCGGCCCATGTGCTGGGTTATGTGGGTGAGGTTTCGGAAGAGCAGATCAAGCAGGGAAAATATAAAGGCCTTTCCCCGGGGAGCATTGTGGGGAAAGAAGGCCTGGAGTTTGTCTATGATGATGTATTGCGCGGCAAGACGGGGCGCAAGACGGAAGAGGTTGACGTCCGGGGCAAGGTGGTTCGTAAGCTGGCAGGGCAGGCCCCTGTTTCCGGCAAAGGACTGGTGTTGACCATTGATTTTGCCCTGCAGCAGGATCTGGAACGGGTGATGGACAAGCAGCTGGCTGCCTTGCGCAGCAATGGTATCGCCCCCAATGCGTTTGCGGCGGCAGCGGTGGCCATGGATCCCAACACCGGCGCGGTGCGGGCACTGGTTTCCCGGCCAGGCTATGACCCCAACTGGTTTGTGGGCGGTATATCAACTGCTCACTGGAAGCTGATCAATGAGAACATATTCCATCCATTGACCAACAAAGTGATCAACGGGGAATATCCTGCCGGCTCTACCTTTAAAGTGGTTACCGGTTCAGCTGTGCTGGATTGCCACGGGGTGACGCCGGAGGAGCTGATTTTTGACTCCGGGAAGCACTGGCTGGCGGATATGGGAAACGCCGGAGGCGAAGCCCTGGGCTGGATCAATTTCCAGACTGCCTTCGCCATGTCGGATAATGTGTACTTTTATGAGATGGGACGCCGGGCCGGGATTGAAAACCTGAATGCCTGCGCGGCAAAATACGGGTTTGGCAAACCTACCGGCATTGAGTTGGTGGGAGAATCTTCAGGCTTGATTGCCGGACCAGCGGCAAAAAAGAAAGTGTTTAATGAAGAATGGGCCCTGGGGGATACCTTTAACGCGGCCATCGGCCAGGGGCTGACCTTAGTGACGCCCATGCAGATCTGCCAGATGCTGGCGGCGGTGGCGGCCGACGGAGTGGTCCATCCTCCCTATCTGGTAGAGAAGATAGTCAATGCGGATGGCAGCGTCTATGAAACACCGAAGCGGCCGGAGAGCAGAAAACTGGAACTGGAGCCCCGTACCATCCAGCTGGTTCAGAAAGGGCTGAAGGGTGTGACCCAGCCGGGAGGGACGGGCGCCTGGTTTGCTAATCTTCCGGTACCGGTAGCAGGCAAGACAGGGACTGCAGAGAATCCCCACGGGCAGGACCACGGCTGGTTCATCGCCTATGCCCCGGCGGAAAAGCCGGACCTGGTCATTGCCTGCATCGTGGAGCAGGGGACCTATGGCGCTACGGCTTCCGGCCCCATTGTGTATGAGGTGCTGGAGGATTACCTGACAGGGAAACTGAAGCCCAAAACGGAAGAGCAGCGTAAAGAAGAGAAGAGTGTGTCTGCAAAAAGCAGTAAAGGAAAATGAAAAACGTTTTGGTCTTCATAATCTTTAATTAATATCTAAAGGCGGAGAGGAACATTGCATCGTTATTTACGCAATCTGGACTGGATTTTAATATGGACCATTCTCCTGCTGTGCGGTATCGGCATGGTGCTGATTGCGAGCGCCACTCACGGGGATGCCCTGGTGACGGGAAGCAACCGTTTTGTGCAGCGTCAGGGGCTGTTTCTGCTGGTGGATGTACTGCTGGCGATGGGGATCATTTCTCTGGATTACCATTCCTTAAAGCGGATCGCCCTGCCCTTATATGGTTTTACGGTGTTGCTGCTGCTGGGGGTCATGTTTTTCGGCCATGCTACCCTGGGGGCCCAGCGCTGGATTCAGATCGGTCCCGTCACGTTCCAGCCCAGTGAGTTTTCCAAAGCGTTTATGATTATCTGCCTGGCTGCATTTTTGGATGAGCGCAGCGAATACCTGGAACAGTGGAAGGATTATCTGCCGGCCTGTCTGTTTATGCTGGTTCCCTTTGTGCTGGTGCTGCGGCAGCCGGATCTGGGGACGGCACTGGTTTTTGCGGCCATTGCTTTTTCCATGTTCTGGGTGTGCGGCTTTAAGCTGAAGTGGATAGGGGTTTTGGCGGGGGTGTTTGCCTGTGCGGCGCCATTGTTATGGCGTTTTTTGCATGAATACCAGAAAAACCGCATCCGGGTCTTTCTGGATCCGGAACTGGATCCCTTCGGGGCAGGCTACCACGTGATCCAGTCTAAAATTGCTATCGGCAGTGGTATGCTGTGGGGCAAGGGGTGGATGCAGGGCACCCAGAGCCAGCTGGACTTTTTGCCCGAGAACCATACGGATTTCATCTTTGCGGTGGCGGGGGAAGAGTTCGGTTTTGTGGGCGCAGTTGCGATCTTACTATTATATATGGTACTGATCTGGCGGGGTCTGACCATTGCGCTGAATGCGGAAGACCGTTTCGGAACATTGCTGGCTGCTGGCATTACGGGCATGTACCTGTTCCATGTGCTGGTAAATATCGGCATGACCATCGGCATCATGCCGGTGACGGGGGTACCCCTTCCTTTTCTCAGCTACGGGGTCAGTTCCCTGACAACCAACATGCTGATGGCCGGGGTGTTGCTGAATATTAACATACGGCATACAAGATTACAGTTTTAAGGAAACACTGCTTGCAGTTTGTATTTTTTCCGTAAAAGCTGCGGGCGATTCTCACTAATTCTAAAAAGAAACGATAAAACGGCACCATAAAAGTGACGGCTGGCGCACGAGTGGACTAAGTACTGTTTCTTATCATGCTTTTTTAGCTTTGGAGGCTCTCACATGAACAAAGAACTGACCATAGATATGCTGGCGGCAGTAAAGAAGCCGGCCCGGTATACCGGCGGGGAGTTTGGCAGCATTTTTAAGGAAGAGGCAGAAGTACGGATCGCCCTGGCCTTCCCCGATGTGTATGAAGTGGGCATGAGCTATCTGGGCTTTAAGATTTTATATCATCTGGTCAATCAGATGGATGGCATCGCGGCGGAACGGGCTTACGCTCCCTGGATCGATATGGAGCAGCTGATGCGGGAGCGCAATGTCGTACTGACGACGCTGGAAACCAAAAAGGCTCTTAGCGAATGTGACCTGGTGGGCTTTACCCTGCAGTATGAGCTGAGCTATACCAATATCCTGAACATGCTGGACCTGGGCGGTGTTTCCGTTCTTGCGGCGGAGCGCGGTGAGGAAGAGCCCTTTGTGGTGGTAGGCGGTCCCTGTGTATTTAATCCGGAGCCCTTGGCGGACATTTTTGATTTTGCTATTTTAGGTGAAGGGGAAGAGGCGCTGCCGGAAGTTTTAACCTGCTACCGTGACTGGAAACGGACAGGAAAACCGGGAGGAAGGCAGGGCTTTTTACACCGGGTAGTGCAGATCCCCGGTGTCTACGTTCCTTCTTTTTATGATGTAACTTATAATGAAGATAATACGATACAGGCGGTGACCCCCAACACTGTTGACGCTCCGCCCACTGTGACCAAAAGGGTCGTGGCGGATTTAAATGAAGTGGATTTTCCCACGGCGCCGGTAGTGCCTTTTGGGGAAATCGTCCATGACCGCATTATGCTGGAGATGTTCCGTGGCTGCAGCCGTGGCTGCCGTTTCTGCCATGCGGGAATGGTGTACCGTCCGGTGCGGGAACGCCGGCCTGAGGTGCTGCGGGAACTTGCCCACAAGCAGGTGGACAATACGGGTTATGAGGAAATATCTCTTGTGTCCCTGAGCACGGCAGATTATTCCTGTCTGGGTCCTTTTCTGGATGACATGATTGCAGATTTCAAAGATAAAAAGGTCAGTATGTCGCTACCCAGCCTACGCATTGATGCTTTCAGCGTAGACGTGGCTCAAAAGGTGCAGACGGTGCGGAAGAGCGGCCTGACTTTTGCGCCGGAGGCGGGGAGCCAGCGCATGCGTGACGTGATCAACAAGGGCGTTACGGAAGAGGATCTGCTCCATGCGGTAAGTGCAGCCTTTGCCAACGGCTGGAAAAAGGTGAAGCTGTATTTTATGATCGGCCTGCCCGGTGAGACGGATGAGGACGTGCTGGCCATTGCCCAATTGGCCCGCAAAGTGCAGTGGAAGTTCAAGGAGATTACAGGCAAAGGGGGCTGCCAGGTAACCATCAGCGCTTCCTCCTTTGTACCGAAACCATATACTGCGTTTCAGTGGGCGCCTCAGGATACCCTGGAAGAGATTAAACGTAAGCAGGGCCTGCTGATTGAAGCGACAAGGATTAAAAACATTACCTTCCAATATCATGACGGCAAGACCAGTATTATGGAAGGTATCTTTGCCCGGGGCGACCGCCGTCTGGGCAAAGCCTTGTATCTTGCCTGGCAACGTGGCCAGCGTTTTGACGGCTGGGCAGATGTATTTGATTTTGACAGGTGGCAGCAGGCGTTAAAGGACTGTGGATTGGATCCTGACTTTTATAACCACCGGGTGCGGGGCGAAAACGAAGTATTCCCCTGGGAGCATCTGCAGCCCGCAGTGAACCGGGCGTTCCTGGCCAGTGAGTATAGAAAGGCACAGCAAGGAATGCTGACAACCGATTGTCGGCAGGGACACTGCAACGGCTGCGGCGTGTGCCAGCGGCTGGGGATCCCGGTCATGGACTGGGGCGGAAGGGCTTATGATGCTTCCAAAGAAAAAGGCTTTGCTTCTCTGACAGAAAAACTGGCAGGCGGAGATAATAAAAGCTACAGTGCTGCAACCCAGCGGCCCGGTCTGCCTAAGCAGGGAGGTGAGGCAGAATGAAACTGCGGTTTCAGATCACCAAGGATAAAGAGATCCGTTTCATTTCCCATCTGGAGTATGTACGTACCATCGGCCGTGCTATCCGGCGGGCCAAATTACCGGCGGCCTATTCCCAGGGGTTTAATCCTCACATGAAGTATTCACTGGCTTCCGCTTTAGGTGTCGGCGTAGTCAGTTATGCGGAGTTTGTGGAATTGGAACTGGTGGAGCCGGTCCATCCCCTGGAAGCTGCGGAGGCCTTGGTGAAAGCATTGCCCCGGGGCATTCGGGTACTGGCGGTAGATGCGGTGGAAAACAACGCTCCGGCTCTTATGAGTGTGGCGGGGGGCGCGGAGTATCGGGTCACGCTGCCCTGGACGGGGGACATCGGGCCTGCAGTGGAAGCCTTTAACCGGGCGGAATCTTTGTTCTTTGAAAAGCAGGCTCCTAAAACAAAAGAAAAAGTGAAGAGGATTGATGTTAAGTTTTATATTTCTGAACTGTCTGCCGTGCAGCGGAAAAACGAAACAGAACTGCATTTCCATTGCCGCATCACCCCTGACGGCAGTATGAAGGCTGCAGATCTGCTGAACACATTAAATGAGCAGTACGGTCTGAAACTGCCTGTGGAAAAGGCGGATATTGAACGGCTGGACCTGTACCGGGTAGACGAGATGGGAAACAAGTGGCCCATGCTGGATACGTTGTACGAGCAGGGGTAAGACTCTTGCGGAAGAATTCGCGGTTTTTTCTATAATTTTTGCAAAACAGAAGCATAGAACCGCGTAGCTTTTTCAATCGTTTTTAATTAGCAACTTTGATACAGATGTATTTCAACAGTACAGACAAAGCAGAAAGGAGGGCAGGCGGATGTCACAGCAGATCATTATCAGTAGTACCCCGGAAGAAGTTCGGATGGGACTGGTGGAGCATGGAATATTGCAGGAGTTTATGGTAGAACGGGCGATGTCTGCCCATCTGGTGGGCAGTATTTTTCTGGGCCGGGTCAGCAATATTGTGCGGGGTATACAGGCGGCCTTTATTGATATCGGGTTAGCCCGGAACGCGTTTTTGTATCTGGGTGAGTCTAAAGACCTGACAGAAGGCGCTTCCGTTATGATTCAGATCACCAAAGATCCCAGAGGTACAAAGGGACCTACCGCCAGTCGGGAGATTACCTTTCCTGGTCACTACTCCGTATTGTTTCCTTTTGCTGACTACGTCGGCATTTCCCGGAAGATAACTGACGAGCAGGAACGGACCCGGTTGCGAAAGCTTGCAGAAAAATGTAAACCAGAAGGAAAGGGCATTGTAATACGAACGGAAGCGGAAGGTGTAGAGGAAGAAGTGCTGGAAGAGGATATTGCCAGCCTGCTTGCAGAGTGGAATGTGGTAGAAGCCCGGGCGAAACGGGCGAAGGCTCCGGAGTTTCTGCACCGGGAGCTGGATCTTTCCGTACGTATGGTACGGGACTATTTTACTAAAGATGTAAAAGAGATCGTAGTAGATAATCAGGAAGCGTTTCAACGGATACAGGCCTTACTGGCGGGCCTGAAGGGTGCGGAGGACACAGAGCTTCGGCTGTGGGACAGCGGGGAAGACGTGTTTTCCGGTTTTGGCCTGGGGGAAACGCTGGCTTCCCTGGCAGACCGGCGGGTGGAACTTCCCGGCGGGGGTTATCTTGTCATTGATCATACCGAGGCAATGACTGTAATTGATGTAAACAGTGGCAGCTACAGTGGCAAAAATAATCTGGAAGAAACCATCATGGAAATCAACCGGCAGGCTGCCCGGGAGATTGCTCACCAGCTGCGCCTGCGGGATATAGGTGGCATCATTGTGGTCGATTTCATTGATATGCATAGTGAGGAAAACCGGCAGGAAGTTTTGTCTGTGCTGGAGGCTTCTTTCACTGGAGATAAGATGCGTCCCCGGATTCAGGATATTACCGTGCTGAATCTGGTGGAGATTACCCGTAAAAAATCCAGGCAGAACCTGGAAGCAGTGCTGTTTGCTGATTGTCCTGTGTGCAGCGGCAGCGGCCGTGTGCAATCCAAAGAAGCTATTGCCCTGGAAATTAAGAGGCGTATCCGGGGGCTGCTTAAAAATCAGGGAAGTGCAAAAGAAATCCTTGTAGTGGCTCATCCTCTGGAGGCGGGGTATCTGCAGCAGGAACTGTTAAAAGATTGGAACAGGGAGCTGTCCTGTCATATTACAGTGGAAGCAGACGCGTCCCTGCATGTGGAAGCCTTTATGATTCTGGATAACAGCGGGAGTTAGCAGGTATTATATTTTTGTGGCGGTCGGACAGTTCACAGGAGCAGTGTTTTTACCCGGTTCAGCCGTAAAATGCGTCACATTTTTGTTTTTTCTGTAAAAAATAATAAAAATCAAGAAATTTTATGTTGACTTTCCACAAGATATGCTATAATAATACTATAATAACTCTATCTATAGTTGTTAAGTGCATCAAAAGTATTATTTCGGAGGGATGACAGATGAAAAAATTGGTTTCTTTGATCGTTGGCCTGGCTTTGTGCCTTGGGCTGACCTCTTTTGCCTTTGCGGAGGGCCCTGCACCGGTTGCGTCGGAACAGCTGGATGCGATTGAAACTGCGTTGTATGGAACCCATCAGAGCAGTTCTATGATGGAACGCATGGAGAGTCTGGAAGATGATATTTATGGGGCGCCAGACTCTGGCCGCAATATTCTGGATCGTATCCAGAGCACCTACGAATATATCTGTGGCACAAATGGTGGCAACGGTAGCTTTTTGCAGAAGCTGAACGGTGCAGACAGCCGCCTGAATGCAAAGATTACTGCCGGCCCGGCCAAGACCCGGATTGAGGAACTGGAAAATACTCTGTTCGGACAGATTCAGGTTGGTTCGCTGAATCAGCGCCTGGACCGTCTGGTAGAAACTACATATACCGGCGGGAAAGTCCCTGTAGAAGCGGTGGTATTGCCGAAGGATTCCCTGGTTAAAATTGAGTTTACTGCTCCGTTGAGTAGCAAGACTGCCCAGCCAGGCGATCCGGTAAAATTCCGTGTAGCGGATAATCTGTATGTAAATGATGTGTTGGTTTTATCAAAAGGTGCTGACGGTATTGGTGAAGTTTCCAAAGTTGTACAGCCTCGTGCTTTTGGACAGGATGCCCGTATCGAGGTAAAATTCAGCCATGTGTTTGCAGTAGACGGAACCAAGGTTCCTATTTATATTGGAAAACTGGCAAAGCAGGAAGCTAAAACAGCCATTGGCGCAGCCGGCGCTACCATTGGCGGTATGATTGTGTTAGGACCGATCGGCGCGGTTGGCGGCGCATTTGTAACCGGTAAATCCAAGACGATTCCGGCAGGCTCAACTACGTACGTGCAGGTGGTCGAGGACCAGAAGATTAGTGGAATCGTATATCAGGAGGCGTCTGCCGGAGGCTCGGGGAGCTGATTGGGTTGATTATAACTAATCTGTAATCTTGTTAGAGTCAAAGAAGGATGAACTGAGTTTTTGTGAATCAGTTTATTTAAAGAATATAATGGAAATACCAGCGTAATCAGATTGCGCTGGTATTTTTTTTTGTGATTTTATGTTATAATGTCTAATGGATATTTGTTGATTGCTGGAGGAATCCATGAAAAGAAAACTAATGGCTTCCGTGTTGTTGGCCGGTATGGCTTTTGTCATGCCTGTCTATGCTGATGATGACCGGACGCAAGATGAATATAACTCTAATGCTAAATATGAATCGCCTTTGGCACAGCAGAGGCCTGTTATTGTTAATGACAGGCTGGTGCATACATCAGAGGAAAGCGACCGGTTTGCGGAAGCAGCAGGACGTATTGCCCAGGGAGCGGCTTCGGGAAAGGATACCACTGAACGGAAAGAAGCGGTTAAAGCTGCTGCCGTATCGCAGGCAGAGCGGAAAGCTGAAGCTGAATTACGTAATACAGATGACAACTTTGAGCCTGCTGTGGAGCAGGTAATTCCAGGTCATGAATATCAGGCACGACACCAGAATACTGTAGAGGATTCGGGAATCAATACGATTCCGGAATTGCAACCTGAAAAAAACATACTTAATAATATTACGCAAACAAATACACAGCAGGGTATAGAAAAATATCAGAATATAGAAAAGCAAAAGAAAAATACCCCACAGCCGTTGATTATTACCGGTGACGATGCACACTATGCAAACGATAGCGGAGACTTTGTGATTGAAGGAAATGTCAAGTTAGAACAGGGGATAACCCGTTTATCTTCCGCTAAAGCGGTCGGCAATGCAAAAACCGGAGATGTCTGGCTTTTAACTGGCGGTACTATGGAGGAACCGTCTAATACGGTACAGGTAAAGTGGGCTCATTATAATTTCAACAATAAAACAGGGGAATTGCGTCAGATAGAAGGTGCTGCGTTACCGGATTTAACAAGTACAAAGAAAGACCTTTACCGTGCGCCGCATGCGATTGTGGAAGACGGGAAAATGATCATCGATCAGGGGGGAGAGTACACCCGCTGTCCGGCTGTGCTGCACACTCCCTGTGTATCCGTTAAAGCAAAAACAATTACTATTATTCCTAATGATAAAATAGTCGCCCGGGACGTTAAGGTATATGCCAGAGGGAAGCATATATATTCCCGTGCTGTCTGGCAGCAAAGCCTGGTTAAGAGAGAGGGCAGTGCAGGTCCCCGTTTTGGCTGGAATAGTGATAAGGGTTTTTATGTTGCGCTGGATTATGAACAGCCCATTGGCAATCCGCTTGCAAAAAATCCAACAAAAGCATATATGACACAGGCGTTTTACACCAAATCCAAATACAAACCGTTTTATGGTATACGGCATGATGAACATGATTTTTATGTACGACTGCATGATGGATATGTGTATGATTCGGATAACGACTTAATTAATGATGGTATCTGGCTGCACAAGAAAACGGACTGGGGGTTGTTTTTGAAGCCTCACCGTTTCGCCAAAGGCATACCTTTGACATATGATGCCAGTGTTACCCATGGATTATGGAAATATAACCATGAAAGCTGGTCCAGCTGGCATACGGAAACAACCGTCAACCTGCGCCATGACAGGATCCATCTTTTTGGCGGGAAAAAACTGTATCTGGATTTGATGATCGGGCGTAAATGGGTCAATGAAAGTCTGGATAATGCGGTAACCCGGACTCATGGTAAAAATTTAAATACAAATATTTATCATGGAACTATCGGATACCGTTTTTCTGATAAGTGGAATATTTGGGGAACTTATCATAATGAGCATAAGACTAGTTACCTTTTCAGTTTAGGGCAGCCGGATTTTTCGAAAGAATGGATAACAGGGATAGCCTGGACTCCGGATAAACGTAATTCAGTGGTGATTGTGAACCGGTATAATGCGGATAACAGTTCGTGGTCTCATGGCAATTATTCAACTGTCATTTCCTGGTCGCACAGATTTTGTTGTGAAGGTTTTACTGTTTCCTATGAAAGAAAGCACTATAATCATGAGAATAATTGGACGGTAAGGTTTAATTTAGTAAATTGGTGATTGACGAACTTATTATGTATTGTTTTTATTAAGATGCCAGAGTTGTAAAAACAGACATCTGAAAAGCGGGGGACAAGTGAATCAGATTATTGAACAACGGTTGACGGATCATCTGGAAGTTATGCAAAAGTTAATAGCTTCTGATTTACCCTCGAAACTGGAGCGGTGTGCTGCATATGTTGAAAGGGCGCTGGCGGAGGGGCATAAGGTACTGTTCTGTGGCAACGGCGGCAGCGCGGCGGACAGCCAGCATTTAGCGGCGGAGTTTGTGGGGCGGTTCCAGAAGGAACGAAAAGGCCTTCCGGCCATTGCGTTGACTGTGGATACTTCTATATTGACGTCTGTAGCCAACGACTACGGGTATGATACTGTCTTTGCCCGTCAGGTACAGGCTTTGGGCGAAAGGGGAGATGTGCTTATTGGCATTTCCACTTCCGGAAACAGCCAAAATGTATTGTTGGCTATAGAGACAGCCAAAGCAAAGGGCCTTGCCTGTATCGGTATGACGGCAGAAGGTGGCGGCAAAATGGCGGAGGTCTGTGATATCTGTCTGGCAGTTCCGTCAAAGGTGACGGCCCGGGTGCAGGAAATGCATATTTTGATGGGACATATTTTATGTGAGTTGGTGGATTATGAGTGATATGAAATGTACGACTTTTGTAGCGGAAAAGATACAGTACCTGCGTATCGCTGTCATCGGTGATGTTATGGTGGACCGGTATTTTTACGGAGAGGTAAAGCGCATTTCCCCGGAAGCACCGGTGCCTGTCAATCGTGTCAAAAAGGTCAACTCGGTACTGGGTGGGGCGGCGAACGTGGCCGCTAATCTGGCAAACCTGGGTTGCAGTGTCTATTTGGGCGGCGTAACCGGGGATGATGATAACCGCAGTATCCTGGAAGAACTGCTTGTGAAAGAAAGAATAGATTTCAGCGGTCTGGTAAAATCCCGGCACCGTTCCACCATTACGAAGATGCGCATTTTGGGTTCCCGGCAGCAGATGCTGCGGCTGGACTTTGAAGAAGTATGCGATTTGTATCCGGAAGAGGCCGACCAGATTAAACAATGGCTGCTGGATTTAATGGAAAAAGGACTGGACGGTATTGCGGTATCTGATTATGCCAAGGGCGTCTGCTCCGATACGTTCTGCCAATGGGTAATCCGCATGGCGAATGCCTATAAAATTCCGGTCTTAGTAGGTCCAAAGGGGCCACATTGGGAAAAGTATGAAGGCTGTTCGTTTATCACTCCGAACTTAAAGGAAATATGTGAGGCTGCGGGACAGACTGTCCCCAATGAGGACGGCCCTGTACTGCAAATCGCCCAGATGGCAAGGGAACGTTATCGAATAAGAAATGTTGTTGTTACACGCAGTGAAAAGGGAATGACGCTGGTGGGAGAAAAACGGACCGTGATTCACAGTCCGGCTACTGCGCTGGAAGTATTTGATGTTTCCGGTGCCGGAGATACGGTGGCAGCGGTCCTGATAGCAGCTGCTGCAGGAGGACTGTCGCTGCCGGAAGCGGTATATATGGCTAACCGGGCAGCCGGTATTGTGGTTGGTAAGGTAGGTACGTATCCGGTACACCGGGATGAGCTGCTACAGGACTTGGTGGATGAAGAGCGGAAGCTTGGCTATGGTTTCCGTCCTCTGTCCTGGAGGGAGATTGCGGACCTGGCACAAATCTGGCACAAAGGCGGGGAAAAGATTGTCTTTACCAATGGCTGCTTTGACATTCTGCATGTAGGTCATGTGTCCTATCTGGAAAAAGCAGCTAAGCTGGGCAAGCATCTGATAGTTGGGCTGAATGCTGATGATTCGGTGAAACGGCTCAAGGGAGAGACCCGGCCCCTGGTCCACGAACTGGACCGGGCGCGAGTCCTGGCTTCTCTTGCCTGCGTGGACGCGGTAGTCATCTTCCATGATGATACACCTGAAAAATTAATCAGAACGATTCGTCCTGATATCCTGGTAAAGGGCGGAGATTATTGTCCGGATCAGGTGGCAGGGCGTGAATATGCAGGAAGAGTGGAAATTATTGAATTTGAGGAAGGCTATTCCACTACAGGACTGGTAGAACGGATCGCTGGTCTGGTAAAAGAAGGAAAACTTTAAGTTTTTGATGGGAAAAAAGAAACCTTGTTATCAGATGTGATTTCGTCTAAACACATAAAGGCGGATTGAACTATGATTATTGTAACCGGAGGCGCCGGCTTTATCGGCAGTAATATTGTAAAAGGCCTGAATGAACGGGGCAGAGACGATATTCTTGTGGTAGATAACCTGACCAACATGGTAAAGTTTAAAAATATCCAGGGCCTGAAAGTAATGGACTATATGGATAAGAACGATTTCGCCGAGGCAATCGTGGACGGAATGTTCAGCAATGAAATAATTGAAGTTATCTTCCATGAAGGGGCTTGCTCCGATACCATGGAATACAACGGAAAGTACATGATGAAAAACAACTATGAATATACGAAGAGCTTGTTCCATTTTGCCACGGACCGGAAGATTCAGTTCCTGTATGCTTCTTCTGCTTCCGCCTACGGCAGCGGTAAACATGGCTTTACGGAAAAGCCGGAATGTGAGGAAGCATTGAATGTGTACGCTTTTTCCAAACTGCTCATGGACAATTATGTTCGTCGCTATCTGGACGGATTGCAAAGTCAGGTGGTGGGACTCCGCTACTTTAATGTATATGGACCTCAGGAAAACCATAAAGGAAAGATGGCTTCCATGGCTTTCCAGATGTACAATCAGTTTAAAGCAGAAGGCAAGGTGAAACTGTTTGAAGGTTACGATGGCTACGGACCCGGCGAGCAGATACGTGACTTCGTATATGTAAAAGACGTGGTGAAAGTGAACTTCTTCTTCTGGGATCATCCGGAGCTGAAGGGGATTTACAACTGCGGCACCGGTCACGGGCATCCCTTTAATACGGTTGCCAAAGCAGTCCTGAAGCATTTTGGTGCCCCTATGGAAAAACTGGAATATATTCCTTTCCCGGAAGTGCTGAAGGGCAAATATCAGAGCTATACCCAGGCTGACGAAACATCATTACAGTCTGTGGGCTATGATAGCGGCTTTACTGATATTGAAGAGGCGGTGGAAGAATACTGTCAGGTTCTGGATAAAACCGGCGGGTATTATATGCGGCAGGATAAAAACTGATAGCGTACGGCGGGCAGCTGTAGTCCGGTCTTCCGGAATCTTTCCTCCTTTTTTCCGGGTGAAAGATGGGTTTGACAGACTTGATTGAATGGAAATACCTTGATTGTATTGAATATGTTTTTTATGGCAGCAAATAAATTATGTTTATTAGACAGGGACGGCGTCCTGAATATTGATAAAGATTATCTGCATAATCCAGAAGATGTGGAATGGATACCCGGCAGCCGGGAAGCCATTGCCTGGCTGAACCGGCAGGCTGTTCAGGTGGTCGTGGTGACCAACCAGAGCGGCGTGGCCCGGGGTTATTTTACGGAAGAGACTGTACGGAAGCTTCATGACTGGATGGCAGCAGAAGTGGAGAAGTCTGGTGGCAAGATTTCTGCGTTCTATTACTGTCCGCACCTGCCGGGAGCAAGTGTACAGCAGTATAATGTTGACTGTGAATGCCGTAAGCCGAAACCGGGTATGATATTGCAGGCGTTACATGACTTTGATGTACTGCCTCAGAATGCGTTCCTTATCGGAGACAGTCTCCGTGATATAGAGGCGTCGGAAGCTGCCGGAGTGAAAGGATTTCTGTATACCGGTGGCAGTCTGTTGGATTATATAAAGAATATCGTACGGGATATAGAAACTACAGACAGATGACAGAAAGAATGTGGCTGCAGTACGTGCGACCAATGTTTGTAGTCAGTTTTGAAAAAAGTGAGTTGCTGACCAAACACTGAATACGATATGCACTGTATGAAGGAACTGACTATGGAGCAGGTACTGGATGCCTGTGAAAAGTGGCTGAAATGGAATGTACAGTAAAAGAACATAAACCTGAAAAACAGAGTACGCAGATTTTTAATCAGCTGATTAAGTCGGGGCGGAATGCAAGGAGGACTGCTGATGCAGCCGCAGGATCGGATAAACATAAGACAATTTAAAAAAGTCTTTATCCTGTATAACCGGTATTCGGGCAAACAGCTTTTCGCCAGCATGATGTCCCGTATCAATGAGGTTTACAAGCTGTTGAAGCAGGAATTGGATGCGACAATAGAACTTTTGGATGTTCAGTATTTTGAGCAGATGCCGGAACTGGCAAAACGGGCTGCAGAAGAAAGGTGCGACTGGGTGATTATTGCCGGAGGCGACGGGACCATACGAGCCTTTGTGGAAGATATGCTGCAACAGAATTACCGTCCGTATATCAGCATATTTCCAGCAGGAACGGTAAATCTGATAGCCAAAGAGATGTCATTACGGAATGAACCGGCCCGCTGGGTGCATCGCACTTTAAAAGGCTGTTTGTATCCCTTTTATCCGGCCCGGGCTAACGGGAATCTGTTTTTGACAGTGGCAAGTGTGGGCTTTGATTCTCTTGTGGTAGATGGTGTGGGCGCCTTGCAAAAACGGCTGCTGAATAAATTTGCCTATGTTCTGCAAAGCACCCAGCTGGTTCGGAGGGAATTGGTTTTCAGCAACTGGCGGTATGCGTTCCGGGTGCGTTTTGATGATGAAGAAACGTGGCACACCGGTTCTTCCGTAATAGTGGGAAAAAGCCGCTATTATGCAGGACGGTATACTCTCTTTCAGGATGCTGCCCTTTCTTCCCCGTATCTGCATGCCGCGGTCTTTCCGGGCAATAAACGTGCAGATATATTAAAATATGCTTCTCTGATTGCGCTGGAAGGTTTGGATCTGGATAAAGATATCCTGCGCCGCAAGGCAAAGAAAGTGGAAATAGAATCTGTCAATCTGGTAGAAGATTTTCCGGTTGAACTGGATGGGGACGTTGTTGCGTCTACACCGTTGACGCTTGAGATCATGGCTGAGCCCTTGTGGTTTATACCCTGACAGATGAATAAAAAACTAAAACAGCTTTTATTTATAAGATTATTATGGAACTTCTGTTGCCATGATTCTGAATGGATTCATCTTTTTTAGATGCGTGCAACAGTGTTTCCGCAGCATTTTTCAGGCAGGTATCCGTATGGATTGGAAACATAATGGAAAACGTATTGGCGTTCTGCTATTGTGTGTCATAATTGCAGGCGCCATTTACTTTTGGGAAGAGGAGCATGTCCGGCTTCTTTTTGCAGGGATTACTCCTTTTCCTGAAGGCGATTATTGGCAGACATTGGTTAATACCTTGTTACGTGATTTGATACTTCTGCTTGTGGGAGGGTTGCTTTTTTTACACCGGAAACGTATACCAGACTGGTTACAGCAATATTTTCCTGCAGTGGTATTAGGAGTATCTTATCTTGGCTTTGCCTGGTACATGCAGCAAACGCTGGCGCTGGATCCTTATTTTTTAACAACGCTTGCAATTTTGGCCGGCCTGATGAATAATATCGTTCCGGTAATTCTGGCAGCAGTGTGGTATCATCACAAGCCATCAAAGATAAATAATATTTTGTATTTTGTCATTTATTTTTTCTGCGCAGTAACACTGCTGATGGATGTGGTGTACTTCTGGCAGACTTCCATGCATGTACAGGCGGTTTTTTTCCGTAATTTTAATATATATGCGATCCAGGGGGTCATGTCCTCTTTTTCGAAACGGCAGCTTATGGAAATTGCCGGTTGTGTCGTGCTCATCTTCCTGTTGTTCCAGGTGATGAAGTCCGGAAAGCACAAACCTAAAGCATCTTGTGTGCTGCCGACAGTTTTGGGATTAACCCTCCTTTGCAATTTATTGTATTTTACCGGAAGCCAATTGGGATTGTTTGCGTTGCATGAATCCGGTTTGTGGAGCGAGGAGCAGATTGAAAAAAGCAGACAGGAATACCGGGACATGCTGGTGACACCGATTGCTGTAAATGTTGTAAGCAAAGCTGTGTTTAACAAGGAAAAGGTGATTCAGGCTACCCAGCATAAGAAAAAGGAGCTGACAGAGAAAGACAAAGAGTGGATGTATAAGCTGGGGGTCATGCGGAAACAGGTGTCCCGTCCTTTGCCGGCGCCTGCCTATGACCGTATCATCATGCTGGTATTGGAATCGGTACACCGGGACTATATACATTTCTATAATAAGGAGATTCCGGCAGAGGCCACGCCGTATCTTGATTCTCTGTTAAAGAGATATCCGCGTATTGACAACTACTATTCTTCTGCTGTGCCTACTACGGAAGGGTTGAACGCGCTCTTCCGTTCTCAGTTGTTATTTGACGGTGACGTGGACGGAAGCGATAAACCTTCCCTGTTCCGCAGTATGCAGGCAGATGGATTTGACGGGTTCTTTCAGAGCGCATCCAGCCGATATTATAATAATGAGTTCCGTCAGTATACGGAACAATTTGGTATGGCCCATTACGAAGCCAGGGAGGACTTGGAAAAAGCTGGTTATTCCGGCGCATCTGGCTGGGGCTTTCACAATGATGAGATGTATCGGCGGACGTTGGAACAGCTGAAAAAACTGAAAGGGAAGAAACTCTTCTATGTGACAAAAACCCTGGATATGCACCAGCCTTATCCCTATTATGCAACAAAATGGGCTGATACGCCTGAATCTTTCCGTGATAACCAGATTGTTACCATCCATGGGATGTACTGGGTGGACTGTACGTTGAAAGCTTTCTTTAAAGCTGTGGAAGAAGCAGGACTGATGGATGACCGTACCTTATTTATCATAACCAGTGATCACAATCCTCATTCCGGTGGAGAGTATACGGAGCTGGTTAAAAATGAAAAGGATCGGCAGAGCATCGCGCCGATACCCCTCATTTTTGTTTCCAAAAACCTGGCGCCACTGGAAAATCTGGACAACAGTGCCTACAGTTCCCAGATTGACATAGCTCCAACACTGTTGTGCCTTCAGGGCATTCAGCCGCCGGAACGGTTTATCGGTCGGAATCTGTTGCAGCAGTATCCGGAACCGGATTGCGCTTTAGGCTTCTTTGGGGACAAAGCTTATTATTTCAGCCGGGAGATGCAGTTTGTGGATAA